>DASVLM010000240.1:0-3977 GCA_036384875.1 Noviherbaspirillum sp. | reverse complement strand
GGCCCCATGCTGACCACAATGTCGATCAGCGACTGGACCTCCGCCGTGGGCCCCGGTTATGAGCCGATCTTTGCCAACCTTCTGCTGCCGCAAGGGCAAAACACCGTGAACGCATGGACGTGGCAGGTGTACTGGCTTTCGGACTACGCGCCTGCTTATTACAGGGACATTCCCAAACCCGCCAAGAAATCGCCGTAAGCGCTATAAACGCCGTAAGCGTTGGAAATGCTCATTGCCTGTTCAACGATTTTCCAATCGTATGAGATCGCCGCGAGGGCAAGAGCGGCTGCCATGCCGACACCGCGTTGCAAGGCCCAGATTGCCGCTTGCGTACGGTTCATCACATGCGTTTTGCGAAGGATGCTCTTGAGATGAACCTTGACGGTCGCTTCGGTAATTTTGAGGCGAATGGCAATCCTCTTGTTGGAGTCTCCATCGATAAGACAGCGGAGGATTTCGAGTTCGCGCTCGGACAAATCCGACATCAGGGCCTGGCCGTTCGATCTGATGCCTGTGCCATTGCTTGACGACAGGTATCGCGCCAGAGGCGAGGGGAAAAGTTTTTCACCCAGGAGAATGAGCTTGAGAGATTCCAGCAGGATGTCGCCGCTGACACTCTCGAGAATGACGCCATCTGCAGCGGCGGAGAACGCAAGCGCAAGTTCGGAAGGATCGAAATTTCTCGATAGCAATGCAACGCGTGCGTCCGGCAGATGACTTCGCAAGCTTGCAATGCGGATGCTTAGGCTGTCCCTGATTTCCGAGATCTCGATCAGGACGGCGTCAAAGCAGCGCCCACCTCTCACGAGGCCTTCCAATACCTCCAGATTGGAGGCGTCGGACACTTGATACGCGGCGTCTCGCGCAAGAAGGCTGGCTAAGCCGGCGCGAAACAAGGCATTGGAATGCACCACTGCGATGGTGGTGCCCTGGTTATTTGTAGACATTTTTGACCCCGAAGGTTCATGCCCCTGTTCCCCTGCTAATTTTTCGGCGCTGAAATTTTGCTTTGTTTTAGTGACTGCAAGTAGCGGGCGAGGAGATATGCATCCTCGCTCGTAATATCGATATCGGCCTTCGTTCCATGCTGACGCGGCAGCCATGTGCGAAGGTCGATATCCGTCCAAACCGATTGTTCGTTTGCGACGTCCGTGATGGATGATGCAATTCCCGTGTCGGGTTCATCAGGGAGAGAGTGGCAGGTAGCGCACTTCTCTTCCGCGACCTTGGCTCCCGGATCTTCGGTGCCCTGACCGCGAACATCGATCGCCAGCGCCATGAAGGCCGCTACCCCGATCGTGTATGCCCAGCCCCCAGCCATAGTCTTGTGTCCTAGCTGCTGACTGCCTTCATCGCGTCGGCGAAGCCGGCGAGCGAGAAGGGAATGATTAGGATGCGATTGTCGAGTTGATAGGCGACGATGCCGTCGTGACCACGCCGGAATTCTCCCAAGGCGGTATCCGTGGATTTCTCGGCGACTCCCGCTTCGCAGTAGTCTTTCTTGCATCCGGTGACGCGAAGACCCGCCTCCCAACCGCTGGAGAGGCGCATCGCAACAGGAGTTCCTGTCTTTGCCGCTGCGGGAAGCCGGAATGCCATGCGGACGGGAGAATTCGAGGTAGCCCGGCCGATCAGGATCTGAACGCCTGCGGCATCGAAATGCGCAACACACGTATTCTTTTGAGGGCAATCAACGCGCCAGTCCTGGAAAGACTGCGTTGCGCGAGCGTCGCGTGGAGCGATGAGGATCGTTACGCACGCCGCTGCGAGTGCGGTGAAACGAAGTACGTTTGATGTCCACATCGGCGTAATCCTTTTTTGCATTCATTTGGATCAACCGCATTTCGGAATAGTCACGGTTGCCGAGTGCGACTCAGACATCACTTTTCGGCATCCGTAAATAATCCTTTGGAGTTATTTGAATTCATTTTACTTCAGAAGCATCGTCTTTGCATCCTGTGTGATGTTGATTGAGCTCAATACTGAGCGCTGACTTTTATTGTTAGGTATTTGACAATGCCGCAGGCGTCAGTCTGAGAACATTCCTGCTTCGATTGGGCTATGGCGCCTTAATCGTCACATAGGTGCCCGGCGCATCGCCCAGGACTTTCAACTTTCCATCGCCGGGTTTGCGCGCGGGAACTTTGGGACCGGATAATTTCGACAGCCACGCGTACCAATCCGGCCACCAGGAGCCGGGCGTTTCCTTTGCACTGGATTGCCAATCTTCGACTTTTTCCGGGTAGGGCTTGCCGATTTTGCCATCGGACGTCATGCCGAACGCGTCGTTCGCCCAGTACTGATACTTCTTCGCAGCTGGCGGATTGATCACGCCGGCGATGTGACCGCTGCCTGCGATGATGAAGCGGATGGGGCCGCCGAACAGCCCGGTGGATTTGTAGACAGAGCGGAACGGCGCGATGTGATCGTCTTTCGCGCTTTGCAGATAGACCGGGATCCTCACCTTCGACAGATCGAGCTTCCGGCCGCCCAGCACCAGTTTGCCCTGCGACAAGCAATTGTTCCTGTAGAACTGACGCAGATAGAAGAGATGCGTCTCTTCCGGCATGCGGGTGGTGTCGGAGTTCCAGTAGAGCAGGTCGAACGGCGCGGGCTCCTTGCCGAGCAGGTAGTTGCTCACCACGAAGGACCAGATGAGATCGTTGGCACGCAGCATATTGAAGGTTGTTGCCATCTTGCCGCCTTCGAGAACGCCGCCCGCGTCATCCATCTGTTGCTTCAGCGCGTCGAGCTGTTCGTCGTCGATAAAAACCTGCAGATCGCCGGCTTCGCTGAAATCCGCTTGCGCGGCAAAGAAGGTCGCGCTGTTCACACGGTCATCGTTCTCTGCCGCCATGTAGGCGAGGGTGGCCGACAGCAGCGTGCCGCCAATGCAATAGCCGATACAATTGACCTTCTTTTCGCCGGTGGCGGCCGTCGCCGCGTCCAGCCCGGCGAAAATGCCTTCGCGCATGTAGTCTTCGAAAGTCTTCTTCGCGAGCTTCTTGTCCGGGTTCACCCAGGACGCGACGAACACGGTGTAACCTTGTGCCGTTGCCCAGCGGATGAAGGAATTTTCGGGCCGCAAATCGAGGATGTAGTACTTGTTGATCCAGGGCGGGAAGATCAGCAGCGGCGTCTTATAGACCTGATCGGTCGTGGGATCGAACTGCAACAGCTCGATCAGGGCGTTGCGGAACACCACTTTGCCCGGTGCTGTCGCGATATTCTCGCCGATCTTGAACGTGTCCGCAGATTGGCGAATGGAAAGCTGCCCGCCGCCGCGATCCATATCTTCCAGAAGATTGTTCAGGCCTTTGACAAGGTTCTCGCCATTGCTCTGCAACGTGGCGCGCAGAACTTCCGGATTGGTGAGCACGAAATTGGTGGGTGCGATCGCATCCGCGAATTGCTTGGTATAGAACTCGATGCGCTTTTTCGTTTTCGGATCGAGCTTTTCGTCGGCCCTGGCGACCGTTTCCTGCAGCCAGTTCGCGGTCAGCAGATAGCTTTGCTTGATGAAATCGAAGACCTGGTTTTCCTGCCAGTCCTTGTCGCGGAAACGCTTGTCGCCAGCGGAGGGCGATACCACCGGCTCGACGTCGCCGCCCATCATGCGGCGCGCGGTGCGTTCCCAAAGCTCCATATAATCATGCCAAAGCTGGAATTGCGCTTCCACGATCGCGGCGGGATCGGCAACCATGCCGCGCAAGAGTTGGGAGAAGGCGCCCCCGATGTTGAGTGGATCCATCGGTTCGCCGCTGCCGGCATTCGAAGCCTGGCGTCGCAAGAAGTCGGCCAACAATTGCTGCGATCGGATTCCGACCTGCACCATGTTGCGCGCGAACGCACCCGGATCGCCAATCTTGTAGGCAGGCGTTTCTGGCGCCTTTTCCAATTTGGGCTTGGCCGGTTTCTTGTCGCCGTTTTTCGCCATGGCTATCCGTTCGGTCGGTCCCAGGTGTTTTGTGGGGCCA
>DASVLM010000239.1:0-4737 GCA_036384875.1 Noviherbaspirillum sp. | reverse complement strand
ATGGGCATTCATCGACTTCACATCGCGAGGACAGTTGCGAACCGGGGGCCCCTTCCATGTCGGCGCACATCCGCGCCTCGCGATGCCATCGCAATCTCCGTTGCCGTTCTGTTCCCGCCCGTGGAGCGGCTGGAGTTGATGCGGCTGCGTTGATCGTCGACTTGCCCGCAGTCTAGGGAGAAGCGCTGCAAATATCCAACCGCAGCGCCGCGAAAACGGAGGTTTTCTTGCAGAAGACTTTCTGCCGCCTTTCAAACGACTTTCATTCGATGCAGCGAGGCTTTCAATCGGCTTTCAAGATGTCGTGCCAAGTCCCTTTGCGCGAGGCGCCGCTCTGGCGCATGGCGGTATTCGGATGTATAAAGGACGCATATAAAAAAACGCATGACAAGACAGGAACGGGGGAGACACCATGCATATCCTGCTCGTGGAAGATGATGCCGACATGTCGAAAGCGCTTTCGCGCGCACTGGAGCACCGCAGCATCCAGGTGACGCCCTGCTATGACGGTGCAACGGCGCTGCGCCTCATCAAGGAGGGCGTCGGCGATCTCGTCATCCTCGACCTGAACATTCCGGGCCTCGACGGCCTGCACCTGCTGCAGCGCATTCGCTCGCAGGGCATCGATACGCCGGTCATCGTCCTTACTGCGCGCGGTGCAGTGGGCGACCGCGTGGCGGGCCTGAATGCCGGCGCCGACGATTATCTTCCCAAGCCGTTCGATCTCGAGGAACTCGATGCGCGTATTCGCGCGCTGCTGCGCCGCAGGGGCGGCGGCGAGGAGGCAATGCAAAAGTGCGGCGAACTGCGTTTCGATCGCACCTCCGGCGCGTTCTACCGTGGTGAAGACCCGCTCGAGTTCACGCCGCGCGAGCACACGCTGCTCAAGGCGCTGATGGCGCGGCCGGGTCATGCGGTGACGAAGGAGCGCCTGTTCCAGCTTGTCTTTCCCAATGAGGAAGGCGCGCAGATCGAAGCAATCGAAGTCATCGTGCACCGCTTGCGCAAAAAACTCGCCGGCACCCGCACCGAGATCATGACGCTGCGTGGACTGGGCTACCTTCTGCGGGTGCAACAGGCGGGCTGACGGCATGAAATTTTCCTGGCGGCCGCGTTCCGTACGAACCTACCTGCTGGCGTGGATCATCGCGCCGATCGTGGTCTTCATCGTGATCAATACCTTCACGCTGTATTACAGCACTCTCGACTCGGCCAATACCGCCTACGACCGGATGCTGGTGACAACTGCCTATTCTGTCGGCGACGAAATACGGCATGACGGCGGCCAGCTGCATGTATCGGTATCGTTTGCGTCGCTCGAGGTATACGAAGCCGGCTATTCGACACGCATGATCTATCGCGTCAGTGACATGCACGGGCAGTACGTCGCTGGCGACATCGACCTCCCCGCATACCGGCCGGACGTAAAACACCTGCCCGTTTCTCCCACGCTGCTAGGCATCTACGAAGGACAGTACGGCAACGCGCCGGTACGGATCGCCACGGTCCTGCAGCCGGTTGTGACGGAAGGTGCACGCGAAGGCGCGGTGGTGCAGATTGCGGAGCCGATCGAATTCCGCAAGAGCGTCGCGCGCCGCATCCTGTGGGGCACGCTGACGCGGCAGGCGCTGCTGATTGCCGTCGTGGCGTTCGTGACGAGGTTCGTGGTGACGCGCGCCTTGCACCCGCTCGACGATTTGCGCCGCCAGCTGGATGAACGGCGCGAGGAAGACCTTTCTCCCTTGCGCGCGCCGGATGCGGCGCAGGAATTGCAGCCGGTGATCGGCGCCTTGAACCAGTTGATGGGCCGCTTGCATCGCCTGCTCGACTTGCAGCAACGCTTCGTCGCCGACGCATCGCACCAGCTGCGAACGCCGCTGGCGGTATTGAAGACGCAACTGCAGTCCGGGCTGCGGGGTGACGCTCCGCCAGATGTCGTGCTGCTCGAAATGGCAAGCACCGTAGACCGCGCGACCAATGTGGCGAACCAGCTGCTATCGCTAGCCAAGGTCGAGCAATTGCGGGGCAAGGGCATCAAGCAGGTGTGCGACGTGCCTGCCATCGCGAGCGAAGTGTCGATCGACCTGTCGCCGCTTATATCGGAGAAGAACCTCGACTTTGAGCTGAAGACAGAAGACGCCGCTGTGCAGGGGCACCCGTGGATGATTACCGAGATGATTTCGAACCTTCTGCACAATGCGATTCGTCACACGCCAACCGGGTCCGCTTTGGGCATCACGATTGAATCATTCACCGATATCGTGCTGCTGCGCGTATGGGACACCGGGCCTGGCATATCTGGCGAAATGGAAGCGCGTGTATTCGAGCCATTTGCTGCAAGCTACGCATCCAAAGGTGGTGGGCTTGGATTGACCATTTGCGCGGAAATCACCGATTCGATGGAGGCGGAGCTGATCCTGAAAAACCGGATCGAGGACGGCAAGGTTGCCGGCCTGGATGCGACGGTAAAGTTCAGGCGACACAATCCCGTCCTCGCAGAGCCCGATACCGATCTCACGATGATGCTTCAGTAGCGCTTCTCGTATCGCAATGCGAGCAATTTTTCCGCGGCGGCTTCGACCATGTTATTCGGCTCCCTGCGCAGCATCAGCGTGAAGCCGACGGAAGCCGCGCCATGCAAAGGCACCAGGTAATTCACTTCGGCCCGCAGCTCGCGCCCGAGCGGCACCATGGAGAACAGCGTGCGCTCCCGGATCTCGTTGCCGTTTTCATCCAATCCGGTGAGCATGTCCATTGCTACCTGTCCCGCGTACGCGCGCATGGGCTGCGACAGCGCGATGCTGAGCCGGTCGTCGGCAAGGAAACGGTCCGATGCCACCAGCGCAACGGCAAACGCATTGGTACGCGTTTTCGCCACTTCGGTGATGAGGCTGCCGCTGACCAGGCTGCCCGGCGTGACGCCGTATGCCGCCTGCGCCGCCAGTGCAAGCTTGGGCGCGAGCAGGACTGCGCCCGCCAGTTGCAGTGCGCGCGTCGAGGCGTCACCGCCGAACGCAAGCGGCCCGGAAGAATAGCTGCCGAGATAACCGCTGCGTTCATCGATGCGCGACAGCGAAAGCGATACCGCAATGCGGTCGAAAGAGGTCGAAGCTTCGAACAGGCCGGCGTGCGCATGCGGCATATGTGGATCCGTGCCCACCAGCGTTGCGGCCGGTCCGGAAGCCATCGTGCCGAAGCGCAGCATCACGCCGCCGATGCGCTGCGCCCATGCAGCATGGGTGGCGCCGGGCAGGAAAGCGAAGTAGGGATTGGCCAGCGCGGCGATGCCGCCGAGTTGCAGGCCCGGTTGCAGGCTCTGGTTCGGCCGCAGGCTGCCCGCACCGAAGTAATGCGCCGCCAGCCCGCCGCTGCCGAAAGCGAATTCGCCGTCCTGCGCCTTCGACACCAGGGAAAACGCCGCTAGACGTCGCGTGCCGGTGGCGATGCCGCCGTCCGATGCGCGGCGCATCTCATACGCCGCAACGTATTCCGAGCCGTCCGGCAGCACGCGATCGGCCACTTCCAGCCGGCGGTCCATGCCGTCGAATAGCTGGTCCTGCGACAGGCTGGGCGGCTGCACCACGGTGGCGCCGGCGTCGAAACGGAAATCGCGGCGGTAGGCGTCGAAGCCGATCACCTGCAACTGTCCCGAGGCCGCCAGGCTCCACAGCCGGCTGGTTGCCGCCGACACCTGCGTCGAACCGGACAGCACGCTGATGGTCTTGCCGTTGTAGGTGGTGGTGGTGAGCGCGCCGACCGGCTGCAAGGCTTTTTCGACATTCACCAGCCCGCGTCCGTAGACCGGGTCGATGCCGGGCGCGCCGAGATCGGTGGCGGTAACGAAAAGGATGTTGGCGATCTGCTCGGCCTTCAATGCCGGCCACATCTGCTTGATGAGCGCCGCCGCGCCGCTGACGACGGGCGTCGCCATCGACGTGCCGCTCATGTAGGCGTACTGGCCGTTGAGGTAAGTCGAGAGAATGCTGACGCCCGGCGCAACGAGGAACCACGCTGCCGTGTCGCCGGCGCGATTGGAAAAACCGGCGATATGGTTGTTCGCATCGACTGCGCCGACGGCGATGATCTGGTTGTTGGCCCAGCTTTCCTTCGCAAAGCGCGCCGGCCAGCCGGGATTGGCCGCGGCATCGTTGCCGGCCGCCGCCACGATCAGCATGCCGGCCTTCACCGCCTGCTGCAATGCCGTCGAGTTGTAGGCGGTGTCTGCGCCGAGGCTCATGTTGACGATGAAAGCCTTGCCGATTGCATAGCGCAAGCTGACGTCGAGCGTATTGGTGGAGCCGCGCCCGCCGTCGCTCAGCACCTTGATCGGCAGCAGCGTCGCATCGTAGGCGACGCCGAAGATGCCCTTGCCGTCTCGATCGGCGGCGATGATGCCAGCGACATGTGTGCCATGGCCGAGGTCATCAGTAACGTCGCTCGTGCCGGTGACCGCGTTGTAACCTGGCGCAAGCTTTCCCGGCGCCGAGAATTCGCGGCTCGATGCGCTGATGCCGGAGTCCATCGTGGCGACCGTCACGCCCTTGCCCGTGATGCCTCTTGCATAGGCATAATCGGCATTGATGCGGCCGACGGTTTGCGTTGCATTGCTGCGTTCGATGTCCGCTGTAGTTGTACCGGCTGCGGGAAGATACGCTTGCGCGGCGTTCAGCGGCGCGTCCGCCTCTTCCGCGCGCACAACCGCTTCCGGCACGAGCAGGGCAAAGGCGACGGCCAGCG
>DASVLM010000238.1:0-5747 GCA_036384875.1 Noviherbaspirillum sp. | reverse complement strand
TCCAGACGATTAAGCTCCTGCCACGGTTTTACTGCGCCGTCATCGTATTGCAATCTTCGATCAGCTTCTGCAGCCGGCGGCGCGCGAATTCGCGCTGCGCAGGCGTGGCGATGTTGATCACGGTGGCGACCAGCCTGAAGGTGCCGTCGCGCGAGGCATCGAAGAATTCCTTGTGTTCGTTGTAAGGCATGAAGTCGAAGAGTTGCGGCAGTTGCTCGCGCATCATCGCGATCGCGGCCTCGCGCGACGGCTGCTCTGCCTGGATGCGCCGCAGCAGCTTGAGGATGGCTTGCTGCCGATGCCTGCGTTCATCGAGCCAGATCTCGTTATTGAGCGGACGCGCATTGGACGCAGCACGTATCTGCGCTTCCTGCTCGCGGCTGAAATCGCCGAACCAGTATTCCGCCTGCTTCAGCGCTTTCTTGAATCGGAACGCTTGACGGTCCTCAAGGCTGCCGCGCAGGTAATCTTTACGATAAGTATCGTTGTTCGACGCAAACTTCCGTTCGATGTGTGCGATCTGCTCCGGCTTTAGAGACAGCGCAAGGTCTGCCAATTCAGGCAACGCATGGTCGACGGCGAGCATGGCGCGCTGGCGCAGCATGAGGTAGTCTGCCTGCACATCGGCCGGCGTCACCTTTTGCTGCAGGCGCTGCCCGGTGCGCGAGAGCAGCTGGGCGTAATCGCGCAGCTGGGTCTTGCGATGCCAGGCGAAGTAGTTGCGGATATCCGCCTTGACCCAGGGCTTCTGGTCGTGGTCGATATCGGCGTAGCCGTCGAGCCACCAGTAAGCAACGGTTTCCCCGTTGGCGTAGCCGATGCGCAGCGCGCTGCAACCAGCCAGCAGGCTGACCAGCAGGAACGCCGCGAGCAACATGAACAAATCCCGACGGGGTGCCATAATCCGATTTTGCTTCAATTCAAATCATCTTCCATGAACGTTGTCATCCTCGCTGCCGGCATGGGCAAACGCATGCAATCGGCACTGCCGAAAGTGCTGCATCCCCTGGCCGGCAAGCCGCTGCTGTCGCATGTCCTCGATACCGCACGCGAACTCAAGCCGACTACCTTGTGCGTCGTCTATGGCCATGGAGGCGAAGCGGTACCGCAAGCAGTGCAGGCACCGGGCCTGCACTTCGCCAGGCAGGAACCGCAACTCGGCACCGGCCATGCGGTGATGCAAGCAGTGCAATACCTGGACGATGCCGTTCCCACTCTCGTTTTATATGGGGACGTTCCCCTGACGACAAGACATTCGCTGCAGCAATTGTTGGACACGGCAGGCAAGGAAAAGTTGGCGGTGCTGACCGTTGAACTCGATGATCCGACCGGCTATGGCCGTATCGTGCGCCGGCAAGGTGAAGTGATCGGCATCGTCGAGCAAAAGGATGCCTCCGAGGAACAGCGCGCGATCCGCGAAGTGAATACCGGCATCATGGTGGTGCCGACGCCAAAGCTGAAGGCGTGGCTGAACACGCTGTCGAACGACAACGCGCAGCGCGAGTATTACCTCACCGACATCGTCGCTCGCGCGGTGGCGGACGGCGTGCCGGTGGTGACGGCGCAGCCTTCCGGCATCTGGGAAACGCTGGGTGTGAACAGCAAGGTGCAACTGGCCGAGCTGGAACGCATTCATCAGCGCAACATCGCCACCGCGCTGCTCGAACAAGGCGTGACGCTGGCCGACCCGGCGCGCATCGACGTGCGCGGCAAGCTGAGCTGCGGACGCGACGTGACGATCGACGTCAATTGCGTGTTCGAGGGCGACGTCCACATCGAAGACGGCGCGACCATCGGCGCGCACAGCGTGCTGGTCAATGCGCGCATCGGGCGCGGCGCGAACATCAAGCCCTTCTGCCATATCGAGGATGCGGTGGTCGGCGCGGAATCGCAGATCGGCCCGTACGCGCGGCTGCGTCCCGGCACCGAGCTGGGCGAGGATGTCCATATCGGCAATTTCGTCGAAGTGAAGAACAGCCAGGTGGCGGCGCACAGCAAGGCAAACCATCTTGCCTATGTGGGCGACGCCACGGTCGGTTCGCGCGTGAATATCGGCGCCGGCACCATCACCTGTAATTACGACGGCGCCAACAAGTTCCGCACGGTGATCGAAGACGACGTCTTCATCGGCAGCGACACGCAACTGGTGGCGCCGGTGCGCGTCGGCAAGGGCGCCACCCTCGGCGCCGGCACCACGCTCACCAAAGATGCGCCGGAAGGCAAGCTGACGATCTCGCGCGCGAAGCAGATGACGATAGACGGCTGGAAGCGGCCGGTGAAGGTCAAGAAGTAATCAGACGTCGATCCGCGTTTCGAATTTGCTGCGGTGGACGGAAAAGAAGCTGCGCACATTGCGCACGTTGGCGTGGCTGGTGAGCACCCGGTGCGCGAAGGCATGGTAGGCCGGCATGTCGGCCACCTGCACGACGAGCACGAAGTCCGGGCCGGGCGAGACCCGGTAACACTGCAGCACCGCCGGCTCATCGGCGACCAGCGTTTCGAATTCCGCCTGGAGTTCCGCGCCTTGGCGGTCGAGCGTGATTTCGACGATGGCCGTCAGCGCGGCGCCGACCTTCTCCGGCGCCACCAGCGCGACCTGGCGCTCAATCACGCCCAGCTCCATCAAGCGCTTCACCCGGCGCAGGCAGGTAGGCGGCGACGCGTGAACGGCAAGCGCCAGCTCGTTGTTGGTGCGGGAAGCGTCTGCCTGCAGCGCGTTCAGGATGCGCCGGTCGAGATCATCCAGCAAAGGGGCGCCAAGGTTTTCCATGAATATTTCAAAATTCGATGATTTTTGAAATATTAAGTCATTGCGCCATCAAGATGAAATAAAACTTCATCTTTCCTGAAATTCCGCAAACTTATTTCAACCCCCTTCCCCTAGCATAGGCTTGTCTTCACCGTATCCGGAAAGGAATTGCCCATGTGCGGAATCGTCGGCGCCGTCGCGCAACGCAACATCACCCCCGTCCTGCTCGAAGGACTGAAGCGGCTGGAATACCGCGGCTATGACTCCTGCGGCGTCGCGCTGCACGTCAACGGGCAATTGCAGCGCTCGCGCAGCACCTCGCGCGTGGCCGACCTCGAATCGCAGGTGGACAAGGCCGGGCTTTCCGGCTTCACCGGCATCGCCCACACCCGCTGGGCGACGCACGGCGCACCGGCTTCGCACAACGCCCACCCGCACTTTTCGCGTGAGCGCATTGCGCTGGTCCACAACGGCATCATCGAAAACCATGACGAACTGCGCAGCGAACTCACCGCCGCCGGTTACGTATTCGAAAGCCAGACCGACACCGAAGTCATCGCCCACCTGATCGACCACATGTACAGCGGCGACCTGTTCGAGACGGTGCAGCAGGCGGTCAAGCGCCTGCACGGTGCGTATGCCATCGCGGTGTTCTGCCGCGACGAGCCGCATCGCGTGGTAGGCGCGCGCCAGGGTTCGCCGCTGATCGTCGGTGTCGGCAAGGGCGAGAACTTCCTCGCTTCCGACGCGATGGCGCTGGCCGGCACCACCGACCAGATCATCTACCTTGAAGAAGGCGACGTGGTGGACCTGCAGTTGCAGCGCTGCTGGATCGTCGATGCGCAAGGCCGCAACGTCGAACGTGAGGTGCGTACCGTCCACGCGCACAGCGGCGCAGCGGAACTCGGCCCTTATCGCCATTACATGCAGAAGGAAATCTTCGAGCAGCCGCGCGCCGTCGGCGACACGCTGGAAGGCGTCACCGGCATCATGCCCGAGCTGTTCGGCGACAAGGCCTACGGCGTCTTCAAGAAGATCGACTCGGTGCTCATCCTCGCCTGCGGCACCAGCTACTACGCCGGCCTCACCGCGAAGTACTGGATCGAATCGATCGCGAAGATTCCGGTGAATGTCGAGATCGCCAGTGAATACCGTTACCGCGAAAGCGTGCCGAATCCGAATGCACTGGTGGTGACGATTTCGCAGAGCGGCGAAACTGCCGACACGCTCGCCGCGTTGAAGCATGCGCGTTCGCAGGACATGGTCAACACGCTCACCATCTGCAACGTCGCTACCAGCGCAATGGTGCGCGAATGCATGCTGTCGTACATCACGCGCGCCGGGGTCGAGGTCGGCGTCGCATCGACCAAGGCCTTCACCACGCAGCTTGCGGCACTGTTCCTGCTGACGCTGGCATTGGCGCAGGCGAAGGGGCGCCTGAGCGATGAAGAAGAAGCAAAACACCTGAAAGCGATGCGCCATTTGCCGGTGGCGATCGGCGCTGTGCTGGCGCTGGAGCCGCAGATCATTGCATGGGCAGAGGAATTCGCGCGCAAGGAAAACGCCCTCTTCCTCGGTCGCGGCATGCACTACCCGATTGCGCTCGAAGGCGCACTGAAGTTGAAGGAAATTTCGTACATCCACGCCGAGGCGTATCCGGCGGGCGAACTGAAACATGGGCCGCTCGCGCTCGTCACCAACGAGATGCCGGTAGTGACGGTAGCGCCGAACGACACACTGATCGAGAAGCTGAAATCGAACATGCAGGAAGTGCGCGCACGCGGCGGCCAGTTGTATGTGTTCGCGGATTCGGATTCGCGCATCGTATCGAGCGAAGGCGTCCATGTGATCCGGCTGCCGGAGCATTACGGCTTCCTGTCGCCGATCCTGCACGTGGTACCGCTGCAGTTGCTCGCCTATCACACGGCATTGGCGCGCGGCACCGACGTCGACAAGCCGCGTAACCTGGCTAAATCGGTGACGGTGGAGTGACTAGCTGGAATTGACGCACGTCGCGGGAACGCAGGTTGGTCCCGTTTCCACGACATGCGAGAGGAACGGTTACGAGTAAACGTCATCTATGACGCAGATGCTTTGACAAGTCGCGAATTAATGACTTGTTGGCTTCCGCCGAACGATGTCGTTTACTTGTAACCACTCGAGATTCCTGAATGACCACCAATGCCGGAGCCATCTTTATTTCGTTCGATGCTGTAGCCGTTTCAGGCATTACTGTTGAGGCGCTGAAGGTTGCCAGGAACCTTGCAAGGAATGGGATCAAGTCTTACCTGGACATCGGCTACGACATAAAAATCGACAAAGGAAATTTCAACAAGCCTTACGATGTTGAGCGAGAGATTTACAAGGATGTATTCACGCTGGTTCGCATCGATGAAATCGACTCCATCCCCTACTACAACGTCGACTTCATCGACTATTCGCACAACGTATTGATAAGTCAAAAGACGCCCGCTTCCGCCAAAGAACAGGAAGGTATCGTCGGCGCCATCAACGAATCCGCTCAAGAACTCGCCCATCGCATCGTTCATCTTTGGGAGAAGCTGAATATCAGCTATGTGTTCGTTGAGAATGGAACACTGCCGGAAAACATCATCTATACGAAGGCGCTTTACCTGGCGATCGACGCTTACGGTAAGCGCCATGGCAAGGGCGGCTTCGTTGTCTGGCGCGATCACGACTTGATGTGGAACAGCGAAAAGACGGTGATGAAATACGGTCCGGCGCCCTACCCTCACGCTGTCAAACCTGTCCGATCTCCCCACATCACCTACGTCACGCTCAACAACCACTTGAAAAACAAGCTTGAAGAGTGGTGCCACAACAAAGTGGAAGTGAAGGTCAAGAAGAACACCTATGACTTCACCAGGCAGCGCAGCCATGCCAACATCAGGGAAAGTCTCTCCATCCGCGACAACGATATCGTGATTGCGCGCACCACGCGCATCATTCCGCAAAAGCGCATCGACCGGGATATCCA
>DASVLM010000237.1:0-4161 GCA_036384875.1 Noviherbaspirillum sp. | reverse complement strand
GTTTCTTGCCGGCAGTGATCCACCGCATGAGCGAATCGAAGATGGCTGCATATTCCGCATCGGAGAGCTTGCTGTGGTCGTGCTCGTCGGTGAAGGTTTGCACCAGCCGTTCGCTGTTGCCGGCCTGCGCAACGACGTCGTGGTACCAGTTCTCGTATTCGACCAATGCCGTCGGGTCGTCGATGGCATGCATGGTCAGCACCGGCACCGTGATCGTGCCGAGCATGTCGGAATCGCCGGCCAGGTACACCACAGCTTGCGGATCTGCATCGAAACGCTCAACGCCCTTGTTGAGTGCGGCATCGTCATCCGAGCCGTGATATGCCGCATGAAGGTTCGTGAAAGGATTGCGTCCGCCGAGCACGCGTTGCACAAGGTCGCGGAACATGAAGGTGGCCCAGCTCATGTGCGACACCAGCGTGCGCTCCGGCACGCGAATGACCTTCAGGATATTGTCCAGGTTGCGTTGCTGCTGCGGCGTACGCTTCGCCGCCGGCAGCTTCACGCCGGTGCATTCGTTGACACGCGCCTCCAGTTCCTTGCCCGTCATCTTCACGCCGGCAGGCAAGCCCATCCACAGCGGATATTGCTGCTCGTCCGGACGCGGATGGTTGTGGCAGTAATACTGGTAGACGGCGCGCAGGTCGGCGCGATGCAGGTAGTTGTGCGTGCCGCCGGCGATCATGCCGTTCGTGAGGACAACACCGTCGTACGCCTGGCTGCCGTCCGGCGCCTTCGCGTAGAGCTCGATCGCCTTGGCAGCAACATTGCCGCCCCAGGACTGGCCGTGAAGAATCGTATGCTCCGGCTGTCCAAAAGCCTTGATGAAGATCTTGCGCAGGTTCTCGGTATCTTCCGCCGCCATGCGCACGCCGTAGCCGGGACGCCGGTAGGTGGAGCCGGCCCAGGCAAAGCCCTGCCGCACCGTTACGGCAAATCGCTCCAGGTCTTCGACATTGCTTTGCGCGGTGATGGGCGACAAGCGCGGACCGCCATGCGCATGCATCACCAGCGTCTTGTTCCATTCGCGCGGAATCGCGATCCAGTAATGCGCGCCGTTGTCATCGGCGCCGGTATAGCAGCGCGCCACGTCGTCCAGGCCGGCCGGGCAGGATGAATGCGTTTGCGCATATACCCCCGGTGCGCTGCAACCCAAGGCCAGTGCGATACCGGCAGTCAGCAAGGAAGCCTTCATTCCATCTCCTCCGCGAGAATCGAATCGTTTCAGAACCCCAGGCTCGCGCCGGCACCCAGCAGCGTGGCGATGCCAAGCAATGCAAAGATCGCTGCGGCAATGGTGTGCACCAGCTTCATCGGTAGCTTCGACGCCAGCTTGTCGCCGACGAATACCGCCGGCACGTCGGCAATCAGCATGCCGAGCGTGGTGCCGGCCACGACCGTGATCGGCGTTCCGTAATGCACCGCCATCGCCACGGTCGCGATCTGTGTCTTGTCGCCCATCTCGGCGAGGAAGAAGGTGATCAGCGTCGCGCCGAACACGCCAAAGCGTTTGGCGACTTGCGTTTCCTCTTCCTCGATCTCGTCCGGGATCATGGTCCAGATTGCCATGCCGATGAAGGATAGCCCCAGCACCCAGCGCAGGATATCCGGGCTTACCGTCGCAGTGATCCATGCACCGAGAGCGCAGGCCAAGCCATGGTTGACGACGGTCGCCGCGAGGATGCCCAGCACGATGGGCAGCGGCTTCTTGAAACGCGCGGCGAGGATGAAGGCGAGGAGCTGGGTCTTGTCGCCGATTTCAGCGAGCGCCACCACGCCGGTGGAAACGAGGAAGGATTCGAGGATCATCGTATTTACTCTACTCGGTTACTCCAGCCAGTTAACCTTGGTGAATTTACGATGAAAGGCTTCCGGCATCGGCACGACCCTGGTGTTCCGGTAATCGAAGAACACGAAACCGGATTTAGCCATGGCGATCAACGCGCCGTCGCGCGGGCGCGTGATGCGGAAGATGATGTCGCCGCCGTACTTGTTGAAGTCCGCCACGCCGACTTCGAACAGCAGCTGGTCGCGCGCATGCGCTTCACGCTTGTAAGTGGTGGCAAGGTCGGTGACGATGATGCCGACGCCTTCGTCCGTAGTTTCTTCGATGCCGAAATCGAACAGGAAACGCGCGCGCGCCTCCGAAATCATCGAGATCATGGAATCGTTGCCCAGATGATTCGCGCCGTTGATGTCGGTGACGCGGACAGTGAGCGTGGTCGAATACAGGAATTGGTCTTCGGGGAAATGCAGGTTCAGGCGGGCCATCGGGAGTCTCGGAGCATTGTCGCCCCAGGTTCGCGGGGCGGCGGACCCCGTATTCTACCCCGCCCCTGTTCGCTCTACTTGCATGCATGCATCATGCGAAAACCACCGCTGGTCTGCAATCCATCCTTGCGGGCGGCGAAGTAGCGGGTATTGATGTCGGGCGGGCCAAGGTCTTCTACTTCACGAAAGCCGATGCGCATCATCTCCTCACACAAGGCTTCCGGCACGAACTCGGAGCGCCACGGCTCGCCTTCCGCTGCCACGTGCGCGCGCACGCGCTCGCGGATCATGCGATGCATGCCATCGAGCAAGCTATCGGCAAGCGCGTAATCGAATGCGATGCTGCTCCCTTCGGGCAGCGACGTGACGAAACGCAGGGTGTCGAATACTGCCTCTTGCGTCAGGTAGACGACCACGCCCAGCCAGGAAAAGAAAGCCGGCTGCGATGCATCGAAACCCGCTTGCCGCAGGCCTTCAGCGAGGGTCTGCTTTTCGAAATCGACCGCAGCGAACGTCAGCGATGGCGGCACATCGATGCCGGCCTCTGCCATCAGGCCGCGCTTCCATTGCTGTGTCGACGGATGATCGACTTCGAAGACGCGCAGCCCCTCTTGCTTGAAGGGATTGCGCAAGGCGAAGGTATCCAGTCCTGCGCCCAGCACCACGAATTGCTTCACGCCAGCCGCGACCGCCTGCGCCAGTTTTTCTTCCGCGAAGCGGCTGCGCGCCACCAGCGCCGCGCGCAGGCCGCGGGAGAAAGGGTCGTTGAATTGAAAAGCATCCTGCTCGACGATAGCTGCATTCGGCCCGAGGATGCGAAAGGCAAAAGGATCGTCGAACACGACGGGATCATCCAGCACCTGGTGCGCCGCACGCAACATGGCCACGCGCAACGCGGTCTTGCTGGGCAGTCCTGCATGGATGATGTTTTCTTGTGCGACATTCATGGCCGTACTCCGTTCGGATCGTCAGGAATGCGCAGCTTACACCCTCACGTTGCGTGATGGTCAAGCGTCAATCGGATGGCCAGTCGCTGAACGGAAACGGCACCTGTTCCGAAGAAAAGGCAAGGAACTCCACGATCTGCTTCGCATAGGAGCCGAGATGCCGGCCGAAGACCGCAAGCCTGGCATTCGGCACGTCTTCAATGATGACGATGATGAACTGTACGATCGCGAGAATGAAAAGCAGCGTGCCGCAGAACTGCAGGATGAACGCCATCAGCAGCATGTACAGCAGGCGTATCAGCAGGTTGCGTTCGCGTGAACCGTTTGCCGTAGTGCTTGTGTTCGGGTCCATGATCTTCAACAGTAGAATTAGTCGCCCTGCCGGCCAAGCGTGTTCAGCTTCGCCAGCCATGTTGTCACTTCATCGGCATCCATGTCACCTGCCATCCCGATCAGCGTTTCGTGTACCGGCGAGATGCCGACGAAGCCGAGGATGTTGCGCTCCAGCGACTTCACGCTGTGCGCGCGGAAATACCAGCGATACACCGTTGCCGGCATGCCCATGGTCACTACCAGGCGCGCGGAGCGTCCGGTGAGGCCCTTGTGCGCCATCGGATTCCTGCCTTCGCCGGAGAATGCAAAACCGGGACGCGCCACTTGTTCGAGAAAGCCCTTGAGCAAGGCCGGCATGTCGCCCAGCCACAGCGGAAAAAACAGCACGATGTGTTCGGCCCACTTGATGTCCGATTGCGCCGTCGACAGCGATGGCGGAAGTTCACCGTGCTCCCATTCCTCCTGGCTGCGCAGCAGCGGGAACGAGAGCGATGCAACGTCGATGCGACGCACCTCATGCCCGACCGCGCCGGCGCCTTCCGCATAGGCGCCTTCCAGCATGTGACAGAGGTGCCGCTTCCCTCCATCGGGATGGCCCTGGATCAGGAGA
>DASVLM010000236.1:0-7128 GCA_036384875.1 Noviherbaspirillum sp. | reverse complement strand
CGAACAAGTCGAGACGCAGCTCGACCTGCAATTCGCCTGCGACGACAAGGACATCTTCGAAGTGCGCGGCTTCGATCGCGACCGGCGTGGCACCGACCTGCCGCCGCAATGCGGAAGCGACGAGCTGGTGCTCGGCTATCGCGGCCTCGATGGCGCGGTGCGCCGCACGCACATCCGCTTCGAGCCGGCGCCCGACAAGCTCGATGCCGGGCACGCGCAATTCAGCGTCACCCTCGCGCCCAAGGCGGAGATGCATTTCTACTTCACCGTCGGTTGCGAAAAGGAAGGCGGCACCACCGCCAACGGCAAGGCGGAAGACAGCTTCGCCTTCGAGCCGGCGGACTACTTCTCGGCCTTCACCCAGCTCAACAACAGCGTGCGCGAGCGCCTGGCGCAGACCTCGCACATCACCACCTCCGACCCGCTGTTCAACCGCTGGGTGGATCGTTCCGCCGCCGACCTCGTGATGCTCACCACCAGCCGCAAGGAAGGCGACTATCCCTACGCCGGCCTGCCCTGGTACTCCACCACCTTCGGCCGCGACGGCATCCTCACTGCATGGGAAATGCTGTGGCTGGAGCCGTCGCAGGCGAAGGGCGTGCTCGGTTTCCTTGCTGCCACGCAAGCGACCGAACACGACCCGGTGCGCGACGCCGAGCCCGGCAAGATCCTGCACGAAGCGCGGCGCGGCGAACTGGCCGCGCTCGACGAGATTCCGTTTCGCCGCTACTACGGCACCATCGACGCCACGCCGCTGTTCATCGGCCTTGCCGGCGCGTATTACGAGCGCACCGGCGACATCGAATTCATCCGCCGCATCTGGCCCAACATCCATGCGGCCGTGCGCTGGATCGACGAGTCGGGCGACCGCGACGGCGATGGCTTCGTTGAATACGCGCGCTACACCGACAAGGGTCTCGCGCAGCAGGGCTGGAAGGATTCGCACGACTCGGTGTTCCATGCCGATGGCCGGCTGGCCGAAGCGCCGATCGCGCTGTGCGAGGTGCAGGGCTATGTCTACCAGGCGCGGCTGGCGGCAGCGCGGCTGGCACGCCTGCTCGGCAAAGACGATGGCTTCGCCGCCACCCAGGAAGAAGCTGCTGCACGTTTGAAGAAGCATTTCAACGAAGCCTTCTGGTGCGAGGAAATCGGCACCTATGCGCTGGCACTCGACGGCCGCAAGGAACAGTGCAGGGTGCGCTCGTCCAATGCCGGCCATGCACTGTGGACCTGCATTGCCACGCCCGAACGCGCAGAGCGCGTGGCCGACCAGTTGCTGTCGCCGGACTTCTTCTGCGGCTGGGGCATCCGCACCATCGCCGCCAAGGAAGCACGCTACAACCCGATGGCGTATCACAACGGTTCGGTATGGCCGCACGACAATGCCCTGATCGCCGCCGGCATGGCGCACTACGGCTTCACCGACCGCGCACTGATGGTGTTTCGCGGCTTGCGCGAAGTGAGCCTTTTCATGGACCAGCATCGCATGCCGGAGCTGTTCTGCGGCTTCGAGCAGCGCCCCGACGAAGGGCCGACACTGTATCCGGTCGCCTGCTCGCCGCAGGCATGGGCGGCGGGCAGTGTGTTCTACCTGCTGCAGGCCTGCCTCGGCTTGTCCTTCGATCCGCGCGAGCACGAGATCAATTTCCGCAACCCGCAGCTGCCGCCTTTCCTGCAAACCGTCGAGATCAAGGGGCTTGCGATCGGTAGCGCTACCGTCGACCTGATACTCGAACGCTACCCGAACAACGTCGGCATCAACATCGTGCGCAAGGAAGGTGATGTGCGCGTGGTGACGACTGCCTGACGACTGCACGAACGTTGTCGGTTTTCATTGCGGCTCGTGATCGTCGCGTATCGCACGCGTCCAGTGCGCGGTGTCCGCCGCGCTCATCTTGCCCAGCGGTTCCACCCGCGCATCCTGCAAGCCCTGCTGTTCGATGTCGATCAGGTACTGTTCGCGCGACAGCAGCGTGCCGTGGCAAATGTGGGATGCCGCTGCTTCCTGTCCCGCCTGTTCGCGGCGCAGGCGCTCCAGCAGTTCATCCATCACGTCCTGCGGCACGAGGTGGCGATGTTCGGGATAGACGAAGCCGAACAGGATGAGGTGCGACAGCAGCACCCGCCAGTGCGCATCGAAGCGGCCAAACAGCCGCGCCCAGTCGAGGCGGTCGCCGCAGGCGCGCAGCAGGTGCGCGACGTCGGCGCCGTCGTAGCGCTCGCGCTCCATGATGAACGCCTTGGACCAGATCATTTCCTCCGCCGGTGAAATTTTTACCGGTATGCCAAGTACTTCCGCGTCGGCAGCATGTTCGAACCACAGGTCGTCCACTTCCGCGATCGCATTGCCTGAACTGAAGATGATGTCGATGCAGGCGCCGCCGCGCTTCACCTTGCCCAGCCAGTGCGGAAAGGTGAGGTCCACTTCATCGCCCGCATTGCGCAGCGCGGCGGCGACGCTGCCGAAGTCGCCGCGACGGATGAAGATGTCGAGGTCGCGGGTGGGGCGGTCGATGCCGGTGTGGCGGTTGTAGGCCCAGGTGCCGCCGACGAGGAAGGGCAGGCGCGCTTCCTTTAGCGTCTCCATCACTTGACGGTAGAACGCGGCGTTTCCATTGCTGGCATCCGCTGCGGAGCTGCCCGGAAGAATGTCCTGTTGCATGATGCACGCTCCGTGGCGTCGAAGACGGGGCAGGGAAATTTGCAAAACTTATGCCACTCGGCCATGGTCTTTACCTGCACACCAACGAGAAACGAAGGAGTGCACTGTGTCTTCATCCGATACCATCCGCTTCGCCGCCGTGGGCGACATCCATTGCAAGAAGGAATCGGCAGGAAGTCTGCGCAGTTTCTTCGCGCAGGCGTCCGAAGCGGCCGATGCGCTGCTGCTGTGCGGCGACCTCACCGACTACGGCTTGCCGGAAGAAACGCAGGTGCTGGCGGAGGAATTGTCGGCGGTGCGCGTGCCGATCGTCGCGGTGCTGGGTAACCACGATTACGAATCGGATTGCCCGGATGAAGTCACGCGCATCCTGGCGCAGGCCGGCGTGAAAGTGCTCGACGGCGAGGCGGTGGAAATCCACGGCGTCGGCATTGCCGGCGTGAAGGGATTCTGCGGCGGCTTCGGGCGCGGCACGCTGGGTTCCTGGGGCGAGGGCGCGATCAAGCAGTTCGTCAATGAAGCGATCCAGGAAGCGCTCAAGCTCGAATCGGCACTGGCCAAGCTGCGCACGGAGCAGCGCATCGCACTCTTGCACTACGCGCCCATCGTCGGCACGGTGCAGGGCGAGCCGCCGGAAATCTTTCCCTTCCTCGGCACCAGCCGGCTGGAGGATGCGTTGCTGCACTATCCGGTGAACGTGGTGTTGCACGGCCACGCGCATCGCGGCTGTCCGGAAGGAAAGATGGTGAACCAGGTGCCGGTCTACAACGTCGCCAAGCCGCTGCTGCAACGCAGGTATCCGGACCGCCCGCCGTTTCGCGTGATCGAGATCGCGACGACTTCAGCCGGCGCGGAAAATCCGGAGAATGCCGAGGTGTGAGCGGTTCAGCCTGGGGACTCAGCCGAGTTGCAGCAGCAGGGGCAGCCGCGGGAATTGGTGAACATTTTTTTCGCCGCTTCCACCGCGTCGTCGCAACGGGTGAAGGTGCCCAGGTAGACCCGCTCTTCGGGGTCGGGGAAGTAGGTGCAGCGCGGGACGTGCACCTCGTGATTGCCATTCGACTGCTCCAGCTTGCTGACGTAGTAATGCTGCACTGCGCACCTCCTACCGTGATGTGGATGTCTTGCGGTCATCTCGACTCGCCGCATGCTAAACAATCTCGCAGGCGATTTCCTTAATGCGCGATAAGTATTTCCGAAGCCACACGGAAGGTCAATGACGAAACTCTGCGGCGACTCCTGTGATAAGCTGGCCCGCTCCTCTTGATCTCGATTCGTTGCCTTCATGAAGTGCGCCATAGTTCCCGTCACGCCCTACCAGCAGAATTGCAGCGTTCTCATTTGCGAAAACACGAAACGTGCAGCGCTCGTCGACCCCGGCGGCGAGTTGCCGCGCCTGCGTGCGGCGCTGGAACAATTTGACGTGAAGCTGGAAAAGGTTTTTCTCACGCATGGTCATCTTGACCACTGCGCCGCTGCAGACGAAGTGCGCAAGGAATTCGGCGTACCCATCGAAGGCCCGCATCGCGACGACAAGTTCTGGATCGATCAGCTGCCCGAGCTGACCAAGCGCATGGGTTTTCCGCCGGCACAAGCATTCGAGCCGGACCGCTGGCTGGAAGACGGCGACACGGTGACTTTCGGCGCGCAGACCTTGCAGGTCTTGCATTGCCCCGGCCACACACCCGGCCACGTCGTGTTCTTCCATGCCGGCGAGCGCATGGCTTTTGTGGGCGACGTATTGTTCCGCGGCTCCATCGGCCGTACCGATTTCCCGCGCGGCGATTACGACACGCTGGTCAACGCCATCCGCAGCAAGCTCTGGCCGCTGGGCGACGACGTGACCTTCGTGCCCGGCCACGGCCCGACCTCGACCTTCGGCGAAGAGCGCGAGAGCAATCCCTTCGTGGCCGACGACCAGTTCGCCTGACACTTAGTGAGGAATATGCCGGCAGAGCGGCAACATTGCCGGTTAGGAAAGGCTTCGGAAATATGTTGACGTACGTCAACATTTAACCACCAAGCCTGCTATACTCTTCCTAGTATCGATAAAACCGCAGGGCAAACCATCCGAAAGGGTGGGACGCAAAGCTTCCGGCCTAACAGATTCGCCCTCAGGGACGACTCTCACGGCAGCGGGGCCGCCTTCTGAAGCGAAGACTTAGCTTCTGCTATGGCTTGCCTTGCCCATTTGTGAAGCGAGCCGAGATGACCAAGTTCACCTTTGCCGTACTGTTGTCCCTCCTGCCACTGGCCGCTTCGGCCGAGTGCGGCTTTGCCAGTTCGGAAGACGGCGTGGCGATCATCGTCGGCAAGGGCAGCAACCGCTGCTTTCAATCGGCCGAATTCCGAGAAGCTTTCCGCAACAACCTGATCGCCGCCGTGCAGGTGATGGAAGAAGAATCGGCGCGCCAGGAACGTGCACGCAAAGCGTACGACGACCGCAATGCGCGCGCCGCCAAACTCTGGACGCTTGCTGAGCGCCAGCATGCATCCTTGCCTAATGGGCGGTATTGGGGGCAGAAGTAATTTTTCGCTTGCTGCACGCATTTCTGTAGCCAGACTGGCGTTCGGGATGGGGCTGGCGCGGTTCCGCAGGGCCGCTGCCCCTTTGGGGTTCCCGGAAGATCGCCCGGCAAAACGGGAAGCGAAATAACTCGCCCTGCGGGCTCAGACAGATTTCGCTTCTGATCCGTTTTGCCGAACGCTCTTCCGGCAGCGTCCAAGCGGAACCGCACCAGCCCCATCCCGAACGCCATTGAGGTACGCGCGAACACACGCCAATCAACCTTCAGCGGTGGCGACAAGCCTTGTTTGCCAAGTCAGAGAAGGTCGTGCCGGTACTTTTACCGCGCCGCTTGGACGCTGCCGATGCAATGCCTGTCGAAACGGACAAGAACCGAAATCTGTCTGAGCCCGCAGGGCGAGTTATTTCGGTTCCCGTTTCGGCAGGTATTGCATCGGGCACCCGAAGGGCAGCGGCCCTGCGGCACGGTAAAAGTACCGGCATGACCGCCGCAACCGATCAAAGAACAAACAACCCGCCCTCTACATCGAGCAGCGCTAAACAGTCCTACAAAGTCCGCACGCAAAGCCGGAAGTCCGGGTCCTCGTCGTAGCGCTTGATCTCGAACTCCAACGCCCGCATCAGCTTCAGCATCGTCACGTTGTTGTTCAGCACCAGTCCCTCGATCTGCGCCAGGCCGCGGCTGCGCGCCACGTCCATGATGGATAGCATCATGCGCGAACCGATACCGTGCCCGGCGAAATCATCGGCCACCGCAAGCGAAAATTCGCAAGTGTTCATGTCCGGGTTGGTCACGTAGCGCGAGACGCCGATGATGCGTTCGGTCTCGCTGAAGCCGCCCTCATCGTTCGGCGTGCGTTGGATATGAATCGCCACCAGCGCCATCTCGCGGTCGTAGTCGATCAGCGTGAAGCGCGCCAGCATCTTCACCGACAATTCCCGCATCGACGATACGAAGCGGAAGTAGCGGCTCTCCGGCGACATCGCGCGCACGAAGTCCTGCAGCATCTGCGCATCGTCGGGCCGCACCGGCCGCACGTGATAGACGCCGCCGCCACGCATCGGCCACTCCTGCTCCCAGTCTGACGGATAAGGCAGGATCGCGAGGTGGCTGTAGTTGTTGGTGCCGCTGGGCGCGTTGTCGATCACGATGCGCGCATCCACTGCCAGCGCGCCGTTGGCATCGACAATCACCGGGTTGATGTCCATCTCGCGCAGGTGCGGCAGGGCGCACACCATTTCCGACACGCGCAAGAGAATGTGCTCCAGCGCCTCGCGGTCGGCCGGCGGTGCGCCACGCCAGGCGCCCAGCATTTCGGCGCTGCGCGCGCGTTCGATCAGGCGCTGCGCAAGGAACTGGTTCAGGGGCGGCAGTTCGATCGCGCGGTCGGCGATCAGCTCGATCATGGTGCCGCCGGCGCCGAAGGAAATCACCGGGCCGAAGGGCTCGTCGGTGGAGACGCCGATGTAAAGCTCACGCCCCTGCGGCTTGCCCGACATGTTCTGGATCGTCACGCCGTTGATGCGCGCTTCGGGACGCAGGCGCTTGACGGTCGCCATCATGTCCTGCCAGGTGTCGCGCACGGCGGCGGCATTCTGCACATTCAGCGCCACGCCCTGCACATCGGACTTGTGCGAGATGTCGGGCGAATCGATCTTCAATGCCACCGGATAGCCGAGCTGGTTGGCGACCAGGATGGCTTCGCTCGCGGAGCGCGCAAGGATGGTCTTGGTGACCGGGATGTGGAAGGCCGACAGCAGCGCCTTCGATTCCATCTCCGTCAGCACCTTGCGGCGCTCGGCCAGCACGCTTTCGATCAGGATGCGCGCCCCTTCGAGGTCGGGCTGGGCCAGCGCCGACAGCGGCGGCGGCGTCTGCTGCAGCAATTGCTGGTTCTGGTGGAAGGTCGCGATGTTGTTGAACGCATCGACCGCCGCT
>DASVLM010000235.1:0-5141 GCA_036384875.1 Noviherbaspirillum sp. | reverse complement strand
CTGCTCCAGACAAGGGGTTACGCTGGGTACATCTCTACGCTTACGCCGCTTAGTACTGCGTTGCCTGAGAGGGGGTCGCGTTGCGTTTCATCGAGCACGGCATTGATATTTGCGCCGGGACGCTCGCGTGCCAGCGACATGCGCGTGTCTGGCATGTCGTGGCCCCAGCCGTGCGGCAGGCTGACGACGCCGGGCATCATCTCGTCGCTGAGTTGCACCTGCACTTCGACCGCACGCGCGCCGCTGACGATGCGGGCCTTGCCGCCGTCGTGCAGGCCCCGCCGCTGCGCATCGGCCGGGTGGACCAGCGCGGTGCAGCGGAACGGGCCTTTCGCGAGCGTGGGCAGGTTGTGCATCCAGCTGTTGCAGGAGCGGACCTGGCGGCGGCCGATGATGACGAGCTCCGGTACCGGCGCATCGAGGTCGGCTGCGGCGCGTGCGAGGTCGTCGAGCAGCATTGGCGGTGCGAGTTCGATCTTGCCCGATGGCGTGCGCAACATCTCCGGGATGCGCGGTTGCAGCGGGCCGAGGTCGATGCCGCCGGTGGCCGCTTTCACTTTCTGCAGGTTGAGGCCGTCCGGCTTGCGGCCGAACATGTCGCCGTAGGGTCCCGTGCGCAGCGCGAAGTCGATCTGGCGCTCCGGGCCCTTCAGTTGCGAGAGCGCGGCGATGACGGCGTCGGCGTGTTCGCCGAGCGCACGCCGTGTATCGTCCGCGAACAGTTCGTCGTCCATCTGCAGTACGTCGGCATCGGCGCCCTTGCCTTGCGCGATGGCGGCGAGGCGCAGCAGGATTTGCCACTCGGGCGGATGTTTCGCGTCGCGCGGCAGCACGGGTTCGCTGTAGCGCGCGTAATTGCGATACGAGAATTGCGGGAAAGCGAGGTCGTAATGCAGGTCTTCGAGAGGCGATGATCCCGGCAGGATGACGTCGGCGTGGCGCGTGGTTTCGTTGAGGTAGATGTCGACGCTCACCATGAAGTCGAGCTGGTCGAGCGCCTTGCCGAGACGCTGGCCGTTCGGCGCCGACAACGCCGGGTTGCTGGCGAGCGTGATCAGCGCCCTCACCTGCCCTTCGCCGGGCGTTTCGATTTCCTCGGCAAGACAGACGATGGGGAATTCGCCCATCACTTCCGGCGCACCCGACACGCGGCTCTTGCGTCGGCCGACGGAAACGCCCTTGCCGATGCCGGGCTTGCCGACGGTGTTGGCAGCAAAGGCTGGCGCCTTGGCGAACATTGCGCCGCCTTCCTGGTCGAGATGGCCGGTCAATACGTTCAGCACATCAACCAGCCAGCTCGACAGCGTGCCGTATGCCTGGGTGCAGGTGCCGAGGCGGCCGTACACTGCGGCGCGTTCAGTCGTGGCGAGGCGGCGTGCGAGGTTGCGGATGGTGTCGGCATCGATGCCGCAGCGTGCAGCGACGCGCTCCGGCGCATATGCCTTCACCGCTGCTTCGATGTCGGCCACGCCGTTCGCGTGTTCCGCCAGCCGTCCGAGGCGCACGAGCTTTTCATCGAACAGCGTGTGCACCATGCCGAGCAGGAAGAACACGTCGGCGCCAGGACGGATGAAGTGATGCTCATCGGCCGCCACCGCGGTTTCGGTGCGGCGCGGATCGACCGTCACAATGCGTCCGCCGCGCGCACGCATCGCCTTGGCCTTGCCGCGATAGTCGGGCACCGTCCACAGGCTGCCGTTCGACACCATGGGATTGGCGCCGATAATCAGCAGGAAGTCGGTGCGTTCGATATCCGGTATCGGGAACGACAGCCAGTGGCCGAACATCAGCCCGACGGAGAGTTGCTTGGGCATCTGGTCCAGCGTCGATGCGGAAAACATGTTCTTCGTGCCGAGCACGCGGCCGAGCCGTGCTGCGTACAGCAGCAACCCGATCTTGTGCGCAGAGGGATTGCCGATGGTCATGGCAACCGCATCGCGACCATGCGTCTGCATGATGGCAGGCAGGCGCTTTTCGATTTCCGCGAAGGCTTCCTCCCAGCTTGCTTCAACGAACTTGCCATCGCGCTTGATGAGCGGCGTGCGCAGGCGGTCCGGGTCTTCGTGCAAGTCTTTCAGCGACGCGCCCTTGGGACAGACGTAGCCATGACTGAAGACGTCTTCGTCATGGCCGCGGATGCCGATGACTTTTCCGTCGCTGAGTTTGAATTCCAGTCCGCAACAAGCTTCGCAGAGCGGGCAGATGCGATGGGCAATGGTTTCGGTGGCAGGTGCTGGCATGCGTGATCTCCTCGGGAACGTCGTGATGCGGCGTATGGATACGCTTCGATTGTCGTTCGATTATGCGGGAGATGCGATTACCTTGCACGTAATGGATTGCGGCTGCGGGGACGAAAACAGGCGGGGAAGAAAAGGCATGGCGCTACGCCACATAGCGCCATGCAAATGGTGGAGACCACTCTCGCAGTTGCTGCGATATTGCTGCTTTTTGATTCACTGCCGGTCGGGTGACGCCTTTTGCTTTTGGCTGGAGCGACAACGACCGGCAGCGATGTTTTATACAAGAACTATATCAACCACGACCTGCCTTGCCCGGTACACGGCGGTCAGATTGCAATACGATTTTGCGCCTAGGCCGAACGGTAAGCTTTCTCCCCGAAGCGGCCTTCGGCATGCTCGCGGAACTGCTTCGGCGTGACGCCCTTTACCTCAAGGAAGCGCCGGTTGAAATTCGCCACATTGTTGAAGCCGACGTCGTAGCAGATATTGGTGACGTATTCATCGGTGTTCATCAGCAACTGGCACGCCTTGTTGATGCGGATGCGATTGACGAAATCGGTGAAGCTGTTGCCGGTCGCGCGCTTGAAGAAGCGCGAAAATTTCGAAGGCGACATGCCGAGCTGCGCTGCCAGGGTTTCGGCGGAAATCTCCTTGCTGTAGTTGTCGGTGATGTAATTGACCACCTCGTCGATTTTCGCCAGCAGGTCGTCGTCGTCGAAAGACTGGATGCTGGCGCTCGACAGCAAACGGTAATCCTTGCATTCGGAGAGTGCGCCGATGAATTCGAGGAAGACGGTGAATCGCGCCAGGCCGCTGCTGTCGCGCATGCGCAGGAAGTAGCGTTCGGCTTCGGCGCTCATGCCGAAGAACTCGATGCCGTACTTCGCGCGGTCGAGCAGCGGCATCACCTCGCGCAGCTCGGGTATGAACTTCGCCGCGTTCTCCAGAGGAGGATGATCGAACTGCACCGCCAGGTCGCGCGTGTCGATGCCGCCTTCGGGAACGTCGGTCGATATCCAGTTGTGCGGCAGCCGCGGGCCGGTGAGCACCAGGTTGCCCGGCTCGAAGCTGCCGATGTAATCGCCGATGAAAAGCTTGCCGCTGCTGGCAGCGATGTAATGCAGTTCGTAGGCGTCGTGATAGTGCCAGCGGATCAGCGGGCAGGGAACGCCATGGGAAAGAAAGCGCAGGAACTCGCTGAAATCGCAATACTCCAGTTCCGGCGCGCGGGACGTTGGCCTGGCATTCAAAGTCGTCTCCTTGGGCATCCTCGTTCTGCTTCTGATCCTGCTGTTGATCCTGTTGTTGATCCGACGCCTGTCAAAGCTTAGCTCATCACATTGCCGCCATCAACGTTGAGCGTCTGGGCAGTAATGTAGGCGGCTTCGTCGCTGGCGAGGAAGATGGCGGCGCCGGCGATATCGTCCGGCCTTCCCATGCGCCCCAGCGGTACCGCGCGGCCGACGGCCACCTTCTTCTCGCCCTTCTGCAAACCTTCGTAGCGGGCAAAGAGACCGTCCACTTCATCCCACATCGGCGTGTCGACCACGCCCGGCGAAATCGCATTGACGCGGATGCCGGACGGCGCCATCGCCAGCGCGGCGGATTGCGTGTAGCTGATGACCGCGGCCTTGGTTGCACAGTAATGCGACACCAGCGCCTCGCCCCGGCGCCCAGCCTGCGACGCCATGTTGATGACCGCGCCATGCGTGCCGCGCTCGACCATCTGCTGCAGCACGGCCTGCATCGTGAAGAACATGCCCTTGACGTTGACGTCGAACAGACGCTGGTACATCGCCTCGTGCGAATCGAGCAGCGGTGCCATGTCGAATACGGCGGCGTTGTTGAACAGGATATCGATTGCGCCGAACGTTTGCGTCGCCTGTTCGATAAGAGCGGCCACCGATGAAGAGCGGGTGACATCGGCCGGCACATAGGCCAGCGTTTCGGGATGCTTCGCCATGAGTGCCACCAGTTCCGCCGTAGGCTCGGCACGCAAGTCGGCCACGGTGCAGCGCGCGCCTTGCTCAAGGTAAGCGGCTGCCACTGCGAGGCCGATGCCGCCACCGGCGCCGGTCAACAATGCATGCTTGCCTTGCAAGCGACCTGATACGTTCATTGCACTTTCTCCATGAAATTTTGTTGCAGTGAAAAATTGACTTGCAAATAGGCTTGCCGAATCGCTGTCTCCAACAGCTCGGTGCCGGCCAGTTCACCCCAGAGCGTGTCCACGCGGCAGAATGCGGCAATCGGATCGGGAGCCTTCAGGATGTCGCGCAGGATCGCGCCGTCCATCGCCTGATCGCGGTACACGAATGCGATTCCGCCGTCGGCGCAGCGCTGCAGGAACCGCAGGAACAGCGCCGGCAGCATCGCCGTATGCACGAAGGATTGATCGCGCGCGGCACGATCGAGTATCGTCGGCAGGATGAAGCCGGGTATCTTCGCGAAACCGTCGGAGGCGACGCGTTCCACGGTGTCCTTGATCCAGGGATTGCGAAAACGCGCGAGCACGGTGTCGCGGTAGCGCGGCAGGTCCACCGGGCTCGGTTGCAGGCAAGGGATGGCCTCTTCGCTTGCATAGTTCCATGCCAGCCGGTGGATGTCCTGATCCGCCAGCGCTTCGTGAATGAATCCGTAGCCGCGCAAGGCGCCGGCCCACGCGATACAGCTATGCGTCGCGTTGAGCAGCCTGATCTTCGCTTCCTCGTACGGCAGCACCGACTCCACCATCTGCACGCCGACGTTTTCCCACTCGGGCCGGCCGTTGCAGAAATGGTCTTCGATCACCCACTGGCAGAAGTCTTCCGCCATCACGACACAACGGTCCTCGCGTCCGGTCGCTGCAAGCGTGCGCGCTTGCGCTTCTGCCGGCGGACGCGGCGTGATGCGGTCGACCAT
>DASVLM010000234.1:0-1802 GCA_036384875.1 Noviherbaspirillum sp. | reverse complement strand
GGCCGAGCGCATCCAGCACGACATCTGGTTCAAGCTGCTGGGCAATATGACGACCAATCCGGTCTCGGCGATCACGCACGCCACGGCAGACCGCGTCGTCGACGACGAATTGGTGACCGAATTCACCTCGCGCTGCATGCTCGAGGCCTGGGAGATCGGCCGGCGCATCGGCATCGACATCCCCGGCACGCCGCAAGACCGCCATGCCGTCACGCGCAAGCTGGGGGCTTTTCGCACGTCCATGCTGCAGGACATGGAATCGAACCGCAAGATCGAGCTCGACGCGCTGGTCGGCACGGTGCGCGACATTGCGCGGCATGTGAAGGTCGAAACACCGAACATCGATGCGTTGTTCGGCCTGACTCGGCTGTATGCGCGTTCGCTGGGGCTGTACGACTGATACGGACGCCTGATCCATTACGCGGGTTCGAGTCTCGCTCGCTTGGTAATCCCCCCGATGTCAGAAGTAGAATTTTCTCGTTGATGAGTTCTACAGTATGAAGAAGTCGCGGTTCACCGACAGTCAGATCATCGAGGCGATCAAACGGGTTGAGTCAGGTTTGTCAGTGCCTGAGCTGTGCCGGGAGCTGGGCATCAGCTCGGCGACCTTCTACAAGTGGCGGGCCAAGTACGGCGGCATGGACGTGTCGCTGATGGCGCGGATGAAGGAGCTAGAGGTCGAGAATGCCCGGCTGCGCAAGATGTACGTCGAGGAGAAGCTCAAAGCCGAGCTTCGCGCGGAGGCACTCGAAAAAAAGTGGTGAGGCCATCTCGCCGACGCGAGATGGCGCAACAGATAGTGCAGGAGCGCGGCATATCGGTTCGCCTGGCCTGCGAGGTGTTTGGCATCAGCCAGACCTGCTACCGCTATGTCGGCAAGCACAGCGCTGCGAACGATGAGATTGCCGATTGGCTGATGCGCTTGACGGACAATCATCGCAACTGGGGCTTCGGGCTTTGCTACCTGTATCTACGCAATGTGCGCGGGTTCACCTGGAACCACAAGCGCATATACCGGATCTACCGCGAACTTGAACTGAACCTGCGGATCAAGCCGCGCAAGCGCCTGGTGCGACAGACGCCCGAGCCGTTGACCGTGCCGACCGAAGTGAACCAGATCTGGTCAATGGACTTCATGCATGACCAGCTGGCCGACGGCCGCAGCATTCGGTTGTTCAACGTGATCGATGACTTCAACCGAGAGGCACTAGGTATCGAGATCGACTTCTCTCTGCCTTCGGAACGCGTCATCCGGACACTGAAGCAGATCATCGGCTGGCGCGGCAAGCCGATGGCGATACGTTGCGACAATGGCCCGGAATACCTCAGTTCGGCGATTACAGAGTGGGCAAGCCAATGGGGAATCAAGCTGGAATATATCCAGCCGGGCAAACCCCAGCAAAACGCCTACGTCGAACGATTTAATCGTACGGTGCGTTATGAATGGCTTTCGCAGTATCACTGGGATGACCTGGACCACGTTCAGCGCGCCGCCACCGAATGGATGTGGTCCTACAATCACGAACGCCCAAATATGGCACTGGGTGGCATTACCCCCAAACAGCGGCTAGCCATGGCCGCATAGCGTTCCTACTTCTGGCAATCGCTGTAAATGGGGGGATTACCGTGGCGGCGGAGTCGACGGCGCCATACATCGTGCCGCAGGCCCGGATCTCGCGCATGAATGCAGGCTGCTTGGAGGTTGCAAGACTTGCGATGCAAAAATGACCAAAGCCTATCGTCTTTGCGCCCAATACATCATTCATACAGTAGGTCCAGTCTGGGCGGGCGGAGACAGCGGC
>DASVLM010000233.1:0-8386 GCA_036384875.1 Noviherbaspirillum sp. | reverse complement strand
GCCGCTGGTGAACGCGCATCACGGCGTGTTCTACATGATGGATTCGCAGGACCATGACGCGCGCTTGCGCATGATCGCCAGCTACGGCTATCGCTCCAGCCGCAAGCTGCCGACTTCCTTCCTGCCGGGCGAAGGGCTGGTCGGCCAGTGCGCGCTGGAGAAGCAGCGCATCTGGCTGACCAATGTTCCGCGCGACTACATCCAGGTGGCCTCCGGCCTCGGTGCAGCGCCGCCGACGAACATCGTGGTGCTGCCCATCCTGTTCGAGCAGCAGGTGAAGGCCGTCATCGAAATCGCCTCGCTCGATCGCTTCACCGAAACCCACCTTTGGTTCCTCGACCAGCTGATGGAATCGATCGGCGTGGTGTTGAATACCATCGAAGCGAACAGTCGCACCGAGTCGTTGCTGACGCAGTCGCAATCGCTCGCGCAGGAACTGCAGCAGACCAACCTCGAGCTGGCGGAAAAGGCGCGCCTGCTATCCGAGCAGAACATCGAGGTGGAGCGCAAGAACCGCGAGGTGGAACAGGCCAAGATGGCACTGGAAGAGAAGGCGACGCAGCTGGCATTGTCATCGAAATACAAGTCCGAGTTCCTCGCCAACATGTCGCACGAGTTGCGTACGCCGTTGAACAGCCTACTCATCCTGGCTCAGCAACTTGCCGACAACCCCGATGGCAATCTCAGCGATCGACAGGTGGAATTTGCCCGCACCATTTACGGCTCCGGCAGCGATCTGCTGACGCTGATCAACGACATCCTCGATTTGTCCAAGATCGAGTCCGGCACAGTCACGCTGGAAGTCAGCGAGTATCGCTTCCGTACGCTGTCCGGCTATGTCGAGCGCACCTTCCGCCACATGGCTGAGGCGAAGCAACTCGAGTTCTCGGTTGATCTGTCGGAAACGCTGCCGCCGTCGATGATGACCGACACCACGCGCTTGCAGCAGATCCTGAAGAACCTGCTGTCGAACGCGTTCAAGTTCACGACTCGCGGCCAGGTGGCATTGAAGATCGGCATTGCAAAGAGCGGCTGGACGCAGGATCACACGCACCTCAACCAGGCCGAGAGCGTGATCGCGTTCTCGGTGTCCGATACCGGCGTCGGCATTGCATCGGACAAACTGCAGCTCATCTTCGAAGCCTTCCAGCAAGCCGACGGCAGTACCGCGCGCAAGTATGGCGGCACCGGCCTCGGTCTGTCGATCAGCCGCGAACTCGCCCGTCTGCTCGGCGGCGAAATTCGCGTGGAAAGCGTGATCGGCGCGGGAAGTACCTTCACGCTGTTCCTGCCTTACAACCAGGCCGGCTTCGTCAATTATGAAGTGGTGCAGCCGCAATCGCAGTTGCAGTCGCAAAGCCAGCACGGCATGAAGCCGAACGTGATTTACGCGGAAGGCCCGGTGCAGTCGGAGGACGACGAAGTGATCCGCTCCGACCTTGGCGTCAGCGAAAATGTCGTTCCCTATGACAGCGGACTCGATGATCGCGCGCTGATTGCACCTGGCGATCCTTCGGTACTCATCGTGGAAGACGACACCCGCTTTGCCGGCATCCTCCTCGGCCATGCACGTGAACGCAATTTCAAGGGCATCGTCACCCACCAGGGTGACTCCGCGCTGACGCTGGCGCGCGACTATCTGCCTACCGCGATCCTGCTCGACATCGATTTGCCGGATATCGATGGATTCACCGTGCTGGACCGATTGAAGCGCGATCCGGGCACGCGACACATTCCCGTACATGTGATGACCAACCTGAAGGAACGCGAACGGGCATTGCGGCAGGGCGCGATTTCCTACCTGCACAAGCCGATCAGCCGCGATCGCCTGCAGGAAGAATTCGTACGCATCCAGCAATTCCTGACGCGTGGCAAGCGCAGCCTCTTGATCGTGGAAGACGACGCCATGCAGCGCGAGTCCATGGTACAGCTCATCGCGGCCAGCGATTTGAATATTGTCCCGGCCGGCACCGGTAATGAAGCACTCGAAGCGCTCAAGGCGCAGCGGTTCGACTGCGTGGTGCTGGACCTGTCGCTACCCGACATCAATGGCTTCGACCTGCTGGACAAGATCGGCAACGATCCGGCATTGCACGACCTGCCGATCGTCGTTTATACCGCGAAGGAACTGAACCGCAAGGAAGTCACGCGCTTGAAGCGCATTGCCAAGACCATCGTGGTCAAGGATGCGCGTTCGCCCGAGCGCCTGCTCGACGAGACCGCGCTGTTCCTGCATCGCTCGCCCACCAGCCTGCCCGAGATGCAGCGACGCATGCTGGAAGACGTCCAGGCTTCCGATAGCGGCCTGACTGGTCGCAAGGTGCTGATCGTCGATGATGACCTGCGCAACATCTTCGCGCTGAGTTCGGTGCTGGAACGCCAGCAGATGAAAGTGCTGTTTGCCGAAAACGGCAAGGATGGCATCGAAGTGCTTGAGAAGGACCCGAGCATCGAGATCGTGCTGATGGACATCATGATGCCGGAGATGGATGGTTACGATACCATGCGCGCCATTCGCAAGAACCCGCGCTTCAAGTCCCTGCCCATCATCACGCTGACCGCGAAGGCGATGAAAGGCGACCGCGACAAGTGCCTGGCCGCCGGTGCATCGGATTACATCACCAAGCCGGTCGACGTGGCGCAGCTGCTGTCGCTGATGCGCGTCTGGTTGCGTCAATAAGGCTTGCCGTGAACGACGGTCCCTACGCAATTGAAGACCTGGAGATCGACCTCCTGCTGGAGGGCATCTTCCGGCGATTCGGCCTGGATTTTCGCGGTTACCGGCGTGAGTCCTTGCGCGCCAAGCTGCACGTCATGATGGCACGCGATGCGATACGCACCGTGTCCGGTTTGCAGGAAAAGGTGATGCATGATGCCGCGACGGGTGATGCCTTGCTGCGAACCTTGTGCTCGCATCCGGTTGCCCTGTTCGACGATCCGGAACACTATCGCGCGCTGCGCGAAGTGCTGGTACCGTGGCTGCGGTCCAGCCCCTCGCCACGCATCTGGGTGGCCGAATGCGTCGCGGCAGAGGAGGTATGCAGCCTGGCCATCCTGCTGGAGGAAGAAGGCTTGCTGGAGAAAACACATGTCTATGCGACTTCGTCCAATGAAGAGTTGCTGCGGCTGGCGAGCGAGGGCAGTTTTTGTGCTGAAAATTTCAGCCGTTACGATCATCATTACCGGCAAAGCGGCGGCAAGCGCGACTTGCGTGCCTATGTCCAGGCGGCCGGCGATCGCTATGTCTTCGCGAAATCCTTGTGCGAAAACATGACATGGTCGCAGTACAACATTGCGACCGACGCCTCCTTCAACGAGTTCGAGCTTATTTCCTGTCGCGGCGCACTTGCGGAATTCGGCGCAGCCCTGCGGCATCGAGCGCTGCAGCTCTTCCATGAGAGCGTGCCGGTGTTCGGATTGTTGAGTGTCGACGGCGTGTTGTCGAAAGGGACCATGCCGCTGGAGCGATGCTACAAGCCGCTGGATAACGGCCACGGCTTGTATCGGCGTGTAGCCTGAAAAAAACAGGGCCGCGAATGCGGCCCCGGGATCAACTGTGGGACAGTGCTGGGGCTGTCAGGCCGCAGCGCCTTCCGGCACGTATCCGAGCACGGCGGAAATCTGTGCCGCGGTGCCTATCAGGTCTTCCACCCACTCTTCCTGCAGGCGGTCTGCCGGCGCGGAGATCGACAAGCCGGCGATGAGTTTGCCAGAGTCGTCATAGATGCCGGCTGCCATGCAACGTACACCGAGTTCCAGTTCCTCGTTGTCGCGGGCGTATCCGCGTGCGCGCACGAGGCTGAGTTCGCGTTCGAGCTTGACGAGGTCGGTGATGGAATTCTTGTTGTGGCCGGCGAGCCCGGTGCGGGTCGCATAGGCGCGTACCAGCTTGGGATCGTCCACCGACAGGAAAAGCTTGCCGGTGGAGGTAAGATGCAGCGGCGCGCGTCCGCCGATGGCGCGCACCACCTGCATGCCGGAGCGTTCGGAATAGGCGCGGTCGATATAGACGATCTCGTCGCCCTGGCGCACCGACAGGTTCATGGTCTGCTGGGTCTTGCGATGCAGGGCGCGCATGAATTCGAGCGAGGCTTCGCGCACGTTCAGCCTGCTCTTGACGATATTGCCAAGCTCCAGGAGGCGCATGCCGAGACGGTAGGAACCGCCGTCGCCGCGGTCGACGAAGCGCTTCACTACCAGGTCGTTCAGGATGCGGTGGGCGGTAGAAGGGTGCAGGCCGGTAACTGTGGACAATTCCTTCAAGCTGACCGGGTCAGGATATTGTGCCAGCGCGTCCAGCAGCGCAACCATGCGCTCGATAACCTGGATCGACATCTGGCTGTTTTGGGAGGTGGCGTCGTCTTTCATATCGTGGTTGGTGCATTGCAATATGGAGGTTATACCACAATGTGAAAAAATCCGAAAGCCGCGGGAAGGAATATGCGGGCTTCATCAAAATTTTTCACCTGACCAAGAGATGCATCCCGATCTCGACGCGCGATAATTCCGGTGACCCATTTCGTTCCCATGAACAGGAAGCGCAACATGCCCGTGATCACCACTACCGAAGATCTCCGCATCCTGGCCCAGCGCCGTGTACCGAAGATGTTTTACGACTATGCCGATTCCGGTGCCTGGACCGAGTCGACTTACCGCGCCAATAGCGACGACTTCGCGAAGATCAAGCTGCGCCAGCGCGTGGCCGTCAACATGGAAAACCGCTCGCTGGCAACCACGATGGCGGGGCAAGGTTGCGCGATGCCGGTGGCCCTGGCACCGACCGGCCTGACAGGCATGCAGCATGCCGACGGCGAGATCCTTGCCGCCAAGGCTGCGGAAAAATTTGGTGTGCCGTTCACGCTCTCGACCATGAGCATCTGTTCGATCGAGGACGTCGCAGACAACACGACTTCGCCATTCTGGTTCCAGGTGTATTTCCTGCGCGACCGTGACTTCATGGGACGCCTGATCGAGCGCGCCAAGGCCGCGCACTGCTCGGCGCTGGTGCTGACGCTCGACTTGCAGATCCTCGGCCAACGCCACAAGGATTTGCGCAATGGGCTCACCGCACCGCCAAAATTGACGCTGAAGAATATCCTCAACATGGCCACCAAGCCTGGCTGGTGCCTCGGCATGCTGGGCACGAAACACCGGCAGTTCGGCAACATCGTCGGCCATGCGAAAAGCGTGAGCGATATGTCCTCGCTTTCCTCATGGACTGCCGAACAGTTCGATCCCGCGCTCTCCTGGGATACCGTGCAATGGGTGCGCGACCGCTGGCCCGGCAAGCTGATCCTGAAGGGCGTCCTCGATGTCGAAGACGCAGTGATGGCGGCGAAATGCGGCGCGGATGCGCTGATCGTTTCCAACCACGGCGGACGGCAGCTCGATGGAGCGGTGTCGTCCATCGCCGCGCTGCCTGGCATTGTCGATGCAGTGGGCGACCAGATCGAAGTGCACATGGATGGCGGCATCCGCTCCGGGCAGGATGTGATCAAGGCGGTGGCGCTGGGTGCGCGAGGTGTCTATATCGGGCGTGCCTTCCTGTACGGACTCGGTGCAATGGGCGAGCAAGGCGTGACGACTTGCCTGGAAATCATCCGCAAGGAACTCGATATCACGATGGCGTTGTGCGGCCGTACCGACATCAGGAAAATTGACCGCAGCATCCTCGTCCCGGGCACCTGGTAGAGCCTGCTACAATCGGCTTCGATCAACAGGAGCGCGCAGCAGTGATGGCGGAGAACGAGCAGCAGGTCAGCGAATTCAAGAGCAAGAGCGGAATGAAGAGAATCTTTTCCGCCTTCTTTTATTCCATCGACGGATTCAAGGTGGCATGGCGCGGCGAGCATGCGTTCCGCCAGGAACTGCTGTTGGTCGTTCCCGGCGTCATCGTGGCGCTACTGCTTCACATTCCGCCGCTCCACAAGCTCGTCCTGATTGCGGTGCTGCTGCTCATCCTGATCGTCGAACTTATCAACTCCGCCATCGAGGCGGTTGTCGACCGGGTATCGTTCGAGCATCACCCGCTGTCGAAGAATGCCAAGGACCTCGGAAGCGCTGCCGTCTTCCTGTCCTTTGTGTTGGCCGTTGCTACCTGGGGCGTGATCCTTGCCCCGCTGCTGTAGTCTCTTCCTGCCTGAGCCATTCATGCACTGCCGCTCGGTTCGAGCATCGAAGTCTTCCTGATATAGCGTCGAGCCACGCTCCAGCAGCTCGGAAAAGCGTCGCGGATCGATGTTCGATCCGCACACGATGAGAGCGATGCGTTTGCCGCGCAGCATGTTGCGCAACGGGCCGAATAGTGCCGCAGTGGCAGTGGCCGCCGCAGGTTCCGCCACGAGTTTCATGTCGCGGTACAGGCGGAACATGGCACGGCAGATGTCATCGTCGGTGACGCGCACGATATCGTCAACGAAGCGCCGGCATACGCCGTAGCTGTAGTCCATGGCGTAGGGAGCACCGAGACTGTCGGCGATGGACGTGACCTGTTCGAGTCGCTCGGGACGTCCGGCGCGGAAGCTGCGGTACATTGCGTCGGCACCGACCGGTTCCACGCCATATACAGCGCACGAGGGGCGAAGCTGTTTGACGGCAGCGGCGATGCCGCCGCACAGTCCGCCGCCGCCCACCGGCACCAACACGGCATCGAGATCCGGCAACTGCTCCATCAGTTCCAGCCCGAGCGTCGCCGTGCCTTGCGCGATGCGCGGGCCATCATAGGGATGCACCATCGTGCGCGCTTCATCCGCTTCGATCTGCAAGCCGTGTTCGAAGGCGCGATGCACGTCCGGCTTCAGGATCACTTCCGCGCCGAATTCCCTGCATGCCGCAATGCGCGCCGGGCTGGCATGTGCCGGCATCACGACCTTCGCGTGGACGCCGGCTGTCATCGCTGCATAAGACACGGCGATCGCGTGATTGCCCGCGCTTACCGCTACGACGCCGCGCTTGCGTTCATCGGCGGAGAGCGCATCGATGCTGTTCAAAGCGCCGCGCACCTTGAAGGTGCCGGTTTTCTGGAACAGTTCGAGCTTCAACCACACTTCGGTCGCATCGTCGAATGCCTCGTTCACTGCACCGGTCTGCCAGCGCCAGACTGGCGTGCGCAGCACCTTACCGGAGAGCCGTTGCGCGGTATCCATGATGTCGTGCATGGACGGATAGGAGCCCTGTGCCGGGCTCATGGTCAGGTAGGACATGAGATTTCTCCAACGGTATTCGAAAGGAATGCGTCAAAGGCTGACGCGAGGATCAAGGGATGGGGACGCCAGGCACCGTTACCGCAGCTTAGCGACCCTTGATAATTCGAATGATGGAGATGGTGCGGGAGAGGGATACGCCGCCTTCAGTGCCGATGAGCGCAATGATGCCGGCGCCGGGGGCGGCGTCGGTGTTGCGCTTCGAATCGGTGGGCTTGTGCGTGTGCATGCATCGATAATGCCGAAGTTTTCCGGCCTTGGCAAGCATGCACACGCCGCAGAATCTACTTCGCGATGTTGTGGTCGATCCACTGCTCGAACGCGCCGAGGAATTTCTGCAGGAACTCGCGCGTCGATTCGCTGGCGATGCCGCCCTTGTCGTCAAACAGGTTGGCGCCGTTGCCGATATAGGCTTCCGGTTGCTGCAGTACCGGCACGTTCAGGAAGACCAGCGACTGGCGCAGGTGATGGTTTGCGCCGAAGCCGCCGATCGCACCCGGCGACAGGGTGATCACCGCGCCCGGTTTGCCGTTCCACGCACTCTGGCCATAGGGACGGGATGCGATATCGATCGCGTTCTTCAGCACGCCCGGCACGGAGCGGTTGTATTCCGGCGAGACGAACAGCACCGCATCCGCGGCCTGCACCTGCTCCTTGAACCTGCGCGCGGCGGGCGGCGGGTCGCCGTCGAAATCCTGGTTGTACAAAGGCAGGTCGCCTATTTCGACGATATGCATTTTCAGCGAGGCCGGCGCCATGCCGATCAGCGCATTGGCCAGCTTGCGGTTGAGCGAATCCTTGCGCAAGCTGCCGACAAAAATGGCAATATTCCTGGTGGCACTCATGGTGGTCCTTTCCTGTAAGAAGTCTATTCAGACTAGACGGCATGAACGAAATGTCAACGGTAGACATTCGGCCATGGTCTTCGTTCTGGCGCAGGGCATGCAGGACCGCCGCTTGAGGGAGCGCAACGGTTTGCGCGCCGCCTTATGCACACTACGATCAATGATGAAAGGAAGGAATTGCCATGGCGAACGGTGGAATGGGAATGGCGGATGGAGCCAAACTGATATTGCGAGTGACGCTGGGATTTCTGATCCTCTTCCACGGCGTATCGAAAATCCTGCACGGTGTGGGACCCATCACGGGAATGGTCGGAAGCCATGGATTGCCGCCGGCCTTGG
>DASVLM010000232.1:0-2902 GCA_036384875.1 Noviherbaspirillum sp. | reverse complement strand
GTACTAGTGGCGGTATTCATGATAACTCCGGGGATTCTTTGCAATATCAATGCAGCGCGGCCGCAGCATCGGGCAGGGCCAGACGCAGGGCTGCCACTTCATTGGCGTCTTCGCGCGAGAGTTCGCCGCAGATGCGGCCTTCGCGCATGACCACGAGGCGGTCGGCGATGCCCAGCACTTCGGGCAGGTCGCTCGATACCACGATCACGCAGCAGCCGCGTTCGGCCACTTCATAGATGATGCGGTAGATGTCGTTGCGCGCACCGACGTCGATGCCGCGAGTCGGTTCGTCGAGGATCAAGACCTTCAGCGCCGGGTCCGACAGCCAGCGCGCCAGGATGGCCTTTTGCTGGTTGCCGCCCGAGAGCAGGCGGATTTCCTGCTGGCGGTTGGGCGTCTTGATGCGCAGGCGGCGGATCATGTCCTCGGCGCGTTCGGCTTCGCGGCCATGGCGCAGGAACAGGCCGCCGACCAGGTCATGGCGGCGCGAACTGATGTTGATGTTTTCCGCGACCGACGCTTCGGCCAGGATGCCTTGTTCCTTGCGGTCTTCCGGGCATAGCACGATGCCGGCTTCGATGGCGCCCGAGGGGCCGCGGGCGGGCACGGCGGCGCCGTCGAGCGTCACGCTGCCGCCGGCGCGCGAATCGGCGCCGTAGAGCAGGCGCATCAGTTCGGTGCGGCCGGCGCCGACCAGGCCGAAGAAGCCGAGGATTTCGCCGCGCCGCACGGAAAACGACAGCGGCTCGTCCTGTTTGGCGGCGCGCAGTTCCTGCACGCGCAGGCGTTCTTCGCCGAGCGGGCGCGCGCGGTAGTCGTAGATGTCCTGCAGTTCGCGGCCGACCATCTGTTCGATCAGGGTGTCGCGCTTGACGTCGGCCATGACGGGATGCGTGGCGATGCGCCGGCCGTCGCGGAAGATGGTGCAGGCATCGCACAGGTCGTACAGTTCTTCGAGGCGGTGCGAGATATAGATCAAGGTGCGGCCTGAGGCACGCAGATCGGCCACCAGGCGGAACAGCACTTCGCTCTCGCGGTGCGAGAGGCTCGAAGTCGGCTCGTCGAAGGCGATCACTTTCGCGTCCTGCATCACGGCCTTGCAGATTTCCACCATCTGGCGCTGCGCGATGGGCAGGTCGATCAACTTCGCATCGGGGTCGAGGTCGGCGCCGATGGCGGCCAGACGCTCGGCCACGAGCTTCCTCGCCGCCTTGCGGTCGACCAGGCCGTAGCGGCGCGGCAGGCGGCCCAGCAGGATGTTTTCCGTGACAGTCAATTCCGGCACGTATTGCAATTCCTGGTGGATCACGGCGACGCCGGCGGCGATCGCGTCGGCGGCCGAGCCGAAACGGCATTCCTGTCCATGCAGCATGAGCTTGCCGCCGTCGGGACGGTATTGCCCGCCCAGAATCTTCAGCAGCGTCGATTTGCCGGCGCCGTTCTCGCCCAGCAAGCCGTGCACCGCGCCGGCCTCCGCCGCAAAGCTGACGCCGTTCAAGGCCTTCACGCCGGGGAAGGTCTTGGTGACGTCGATGAATTCCAATGCTGCCACGCTCACACTCCCATCTTGGCGCGCACGTCGGCCTGGTTGCTCTTGGTCATCAGCATGCCGGTGGTCAAGGTCAGCATGGGCGGCGCCTGGTTTTGCGTGATCCACTTGTACATGTCGACGGCCGTTTCATAGCCGTGGCGTTTCGGGCTGATCAGCACCGAGCCATAAAAGCCGGTGGCGGCCGGCTTGGAGAATTCGTTCTGTGCCGTCTTGCTGCCGCCGATACCGATGCCGATCACCGCGCTGGCGCCCAGGCCGCGTCCTTCGGCGGCGCGCACCGCGCCCAATACGGCTTCGTCGTTCATGCCGAACACCAGCCAGTGCTTGAAGTTGCCGGCCTTGGTGAAGGCAATGTTGGCCGCGTTGAAGGCGCTCTCCGTATCGGTCTTGGCTTGCGGCGCATCGAGAAGGTTGGCGGCGGGGAAGCCCGCGGCCTTCAAGGCATCGAGCGCGCCCTGGGTGCGTTCATGCGCGGTGGGCAACTGGTCGTAGGCGACGCGCAGCGCGCCGACTTCGTTCTGATGCCAGCCGCGTGCCTTCATCTCGGCCAGCAAGGCGTTGCCTACCTGCTTGCCGATTTCATAGGCCGAGATCCCCATGTGCGGAATCGTCGCAATCGGCTTGCCCGTGCCGTCCACCAATTGGTCGTCGACCGACATCACCTTCAAATCCTGCCGCTTGGCTGCGCGCTCCACGGCGCGGCCCAGCTTCACGTCGGGCGCGCAGATGACGAATCCCTGCGCCTTTTGCGCGGCGAGATTGTCGATCGCGGCGAGCATCTTTTCTCCGTTCGGAATGCCGATCTTGACCAGGGTGAAGCCGTATTCGCGCGCGGCCTGGTCGGCGAAGCGCCATTCATCCTGGAACCAGGGTTCTTCAGCCTGCTTGACCAGGAAGCCGATCTTGACCGGCTCTGCGGCAAGAGCCCCGGCCGCGCGGCCCAGCGTGCCCGCCAGGCTGGCTGCGGCGATCATGCGCAGAGCGGTGCGCCGGTTATGGTTAATGGGCTTCATCATGTCTCCTTACTGAAATTCTTATGCTTCGCTGTCGTCAAACAGCGCATCGGGCACGCCCTTGAGCCCAGCCTCGGCCAAGGTAAACAGACTGCCCGCCAGCGGCATGCCTTCCAATTCCTCGGCGCTCATTTCCTGGCGTGAGGTCGTCACCAGCAACTGATCGAACTGCGCACCGCCGAAAGCCGGGCAGGTCACGTTCTTGACCGGCACCTGCACAACCCGCATTTGCGTGCCGTCCGGTGCATAACGCACCACGCAGGCCCCGCCCCAGCGCGCATTCCACAGGCAGCCTTCGGCATCGATGATGGAGCCGTCCGGCCAGGCATGCGGCTCA
>DASVLM010000231.1:0-4344 GCA_036384875.1 Noviherbaspirillum sp. | reverse complement strand
GAACCGCATGCGACCTTCGTCGAAAACGCGTTGGCCAAAGCACGCCATGCCGCGAGCCTGACAGGTTTGCCCGCGCTTGCAGATGATTCCGGCGTTTGCGCAAACGCACTCGGCGGCGCACCCGGCGTGTACTCGGCGCGCTATGCCGGCGAACCGAAGTCCGACGATCGCAATAACAGCAAGCTGATTGCCGACCTCGCAGTGCATGCCGACAAATCCGCTTATTACTATTGCGTGCTGGTGTTCGTGCGCCACGCCGACGATCCACAGCCGGTGATTGCCGACGGCCGCTGGGATGGCGAGATCATCAACGAGGCGCGCGGCGAAGGAGGCTTCGGTTACGACCCATATTTCCTGATTCCATCGCTCGGCAAGACTGTTGCCGAACTGGGTGCCGATGAAAAGAACCGGCTGTCGCATCGCGGACAGGCGCTGCGGCAACTGGTAGAGAAGCTGCGATGATCCCGATCAAACCGGCTGGCGCGCCGTCGAGTTCTCCCGCGCAGGCTGCGGCGAATTTCCTGCGACCCGGCGCGCTGCATCTGACGGCTTTGCCGCCGCTGTCGCTGTATGTGCATTTCCCGTGGTGCGTGCGCAAGTGCCCGTACTGCGACTTCAATTCGCATGAAGCCAAGGGCGGATTCCCGGAACAAGAGTATCTCGCCGCCTTGCGCACGGACCTCGAACAGGCATTGCCGCTGATCTGGGGCAGGAAGATCTACACCATCTTCATCGGCGGCGGCACGCCAAGCCTGATGTCGGCTGCGGGGCTGGATCGGTTGATGTCGGACATCCGCACGCTGCTGCCGCTCGATGGTGCGGCCGAGATCACGATGGAAGCGAATCCTGGCACATTCGAGGCCGAGAAATTCAAGTCGTATCGCGCAAGCGGCATCAATCGGCTGTCGATCGGCATACAAAGCTTCAATGCGCATCACTTGCAGACGCTCGGCCGCATCCATGATGGCGACGAAGCGCGTCGTGCGGTGGAGATCGCGCATGCCAACTTCGACAACTTCAACCTCGACCTGATGTATGCGCTGCCGTCGCAGACGATGGAAGAGGCCAGGCAGGATGTTTCGACCGCCATCAGTTTCGCGCCACCCCACCTGTCGCTGTACCACCTGACGCTGGAGCCGAATACGCTGTTCGCAAAGTATCCGCCCGCGGTACCGGATGATGATGCCAGCGCCGAGATGCAGGACATGATCGAAGCGATGACGCAGGAGGCGGGCTACGGACATTACGAAGTGTCGGCCTATGCGAAGCCCGGACGGCAGGCGCGCCACAACCTGAATTACTGGCAATTCGGCGATTACCTCGGCATTGGCGCGGGCGCGCATTCCAAGCTGTCTTTCCCGCATCGCATCATCCGGCAGATGCGATACAAGCATCCGAAGATGTACATGGAGCAGGTCGCAAGCGGATCGCACATCCAGGAAGAGTTTGAAATCGGCCGCAACGATCTCGGCTTCGAGTTCATGCTGAATGCGCTGCGCCTGCAGGATGGATTCGATCCCAACCTGTTTGCCGAGCGCACCGGGCTGACGATCAACGCAATCGAGCAGGCGCTGAATGAGGCGGAAGCGAAGGGTTTGCTTCATCGTGATTACAAACTCATCCGTCCGACCGAACTCGGCAGGCGTTTCCTGAACGACCTGCAGCAGATTTTCCTCAACGACGCGTATTAAATTTTCATCTTTGCTGCGGCATTGGCGCAGCGGGTTGTATAATGCCGATTTCGCCGCTTGCACGTTCGCGCAGGCGCAATTCCCAGACCGGAAGCGTGGCCGAGTGGTTTAAGGCACTGGTCTTGAAAACCAGCGAGGGTTTACGCCCTCCGTGAGTTCGAATCTCACCGCTTCCGCCACAGTTTCGCAGTTTGTGGCGAGATGAGTGACTCCTCCGGTATTGTTACGCGTAATAAACATAATCAATACCATTTTGAATTGAACCAATTACCTGAGCTTGATTTTCGGCACTTTCACTGAAACTTAAAAGTACCTCGGCAGTGGATTGGTGTACCGGATTGCCCTTATCAATGATATTCGACCAGAAGTCGATTTCGAATTGCTGGGGTACGCGGTGCAGTACATTGTTATACAAGTGGCTGACAAAGCTTTCTGTGCTTTGATTTTTGCCGTAAAGACCCTGAAACTCTGCAGACGTCATAAAATTTTGTGCGATTTGCAAGAGTGACGAGCCTTTTACCAATGCGCTAATCTGCCATCCCAGCCCAGCAGCATCCGCCTTGCGATTGAAGGCTGCTTGATAAAGTCTGTAGGCCTCGCCGGCGAGGCCGGAACTATCAAACGTGGTGACAACGTCCTTGAATATCAATTCTGAGATATTGAGAAGCGTATCAGTGCCTTCGGCACCGGTTTTGTCGCTCACGGTGAGTGTTGTTCCGCTCTTGGTGACTGTGTAATTAGATCGAATACCCAGATAACCTGCCGCGTCAAATCCGCCTTTACCGTCAATGTAGTCGTTGCCGCCGCCGCCGTATAAATAATTGTTGCCACTGGAGCCAAAGATTCTATCTGCGTAAGCTGAGCCCCAAACGTTTTCTATGTCACCAGTTAACCAATAGAGGGTATGAATGGCTCCGGCCGTGAGTTCGTTTAATGGAACAGCAATGCCGACCTTTGTATCGACTAACTTCGAAGGCTGAAGAATTGGGAGCTCAATATCCCAGCCTGCCGTGGAATTCGTTACGTTGATAGTGTCGTTTCCGCTGGCATCCCACACCGTGGCATAGGCGTCGGTGAGTGAAAGGCTATAAGTCGTGTCGCCCGCATTCGTCGCCGTATTTTTCCCATACAAATATTGCAGTGCCAATACATCGATGGCCATTGGTGTGGCGGGGTCCCAGCCGAAGATGTTCCAACTCGAATCGTCGTTGTACGACATGACTGTAAACCAATCGTCGTCCAGTCCACTCCATCCAAGCGATTTGAAGGTGGGCCTTCCAGTTCCCCCATCGTCGTGTGGATGTTTTAGTCCCACGGTATGCAGGATTTCGTGAAGAAAGAGGAAATATCCTTGGGTCCCTGGGGCGTAACTAGGCAGGTATGCTGCTTCGCTATTCAGGTTGACATAAATGTCGCCCGGAGCACCTGGATACCAGCTATTAAGCGCAGCATTGGAAAAATCTCCAAAAGCCCACGAGGACACATTTGCAAATTGCTTTGTGATGTTTGTTGCGTCGAACGTTATATTGATATCAGATGCAGTTGCGGCAGTCGCAGGCGACTGGAAGTAGCCAGCGTACTGAAATTTTACGTTGGCATAGTAGGAGATGTTTGAAAAAAGCACCGATAGCTGCTGGACGGCTGCGGTCGGATTTGTCCAATATTCTCCGCTCCATCCGTTGGACAGTGACCAGCGAATTGTACGATCGGCTCCAAGTTGCCAATAATAGCCATTGGTCGCTGCATCAATAACGGCATCGCCGGTAAGTGAAAATGGAGAGGAGAGCGGGGTGGCCATCATTAAGCCGATATGCGATTGTTTGAGTGGTGGGAAATTTCTATAGACATGGTTGATCAATACCTTAGGATGGACATGTCTATAAGGCAATTAAACGCTGAATTGATTATTTTTACTTCCCATGCTTATGGGGGAATGCTGCGGTAGGAAATTGTGTCATTACACACCGTTGGCATTTTTCTAGAAGACCGCCAATAATATTATCGATACCGAATTCCTCAAGTACGACCACATGTCTGTCATTCGCGTTTTTGTCTATGCTGTAGTGCTCAGTCTGCTGGCTGGATGCAGCACTACGCAAACACTGCCGATGTCGCGCCCTGCAGCCGATGCTTCGCCGCAGACAGTGGATGTCGTGATGATGGCGTTGTCGCTTCACGATACCGGGTATCGTTTCGGCGGGAAGAACCCGGAGGCGGGTGTCGATTGCTCGGGGTTCGTCAGTTATGTTTTCAGCAAGGCGGTCGGTTACCGGGTGACCGGGGACGCCGCTGCAATTGCTCGCCAGGGGCGAGAGGTTCGTAAGGAAGACCTCAGGCCAGGCGACCTGGTGTTCTTCAATACCTTGGGTCGCCCGTTCTCCCACGTCGGCATTTATGTCGGTAACGGCGAATTCATTCATGCGCCGAGCTCAAAGGGCGCGGTACGGATCGACCGGCTATCCAACCCCTATTACGCAACACGATTCCAAGCTGCAAGGGCCATCCTGCAGGATTAGGGAAGGTCTGAACAACTCATGAAATTCACAAGGGTGCAATTTGCAACCCATTGCGATTGAAAAATGTCGGCGAAATTATTCCAGCCGAGTCGTGTCGAGGTGATCAGCGCGGCGTTTACTCGCCGATCTTCGCCCCT
>DASVLM010000230.1:0-5519 GCA_036384875.1 Noviherbaspirillum sp. | reverse complement strand
GACCGGATCCTCAAATTCGCTTTCGACCTTGCGCAGCGCCGGCCGAAGAAGCACCTGACTTCAGCCACCAAGTCCAACGGCATTTCGATCACCATGCCGTATTGGGACGAGCGCGTCGAAGAAATGGCGAAGTCCTATCCGGACGTGCGCTGGGACAAGTATCACATCGATATCCTCACGGCGCATTTCGTGCGCCATCCCGATCGTTTCGATGTCGTGGTCGCCTCGAACCTGTTCGGCGATATCCTTTCCGACCTCGGGCCGGCTTGTACCGGCACGATTGCCATCGCGCCGTCGGCCAATATCAATCCGGAACGCACTTACCCTTCGCTGTTCGAGCCGGTGCACGGATCGGCGCCGGACATCGCCGGCAAAGGCATCGCCAATCCCATCGGACAGATCTGGTGCGGGGCGATGATGCTGGAACATTTGGGATACGCCGAGGCGGGCGCCGCGGTTCTCGCAGCAATCGAGAGGGTGCTGGCAGCCGGTCCGCAACATGCGCCGTTGACCGCCGACATGGGCGGCAATGCCGGCACGGCGGATCTTGGCAAGGCAATCGCCGACGCTGTTGTCGCCTGATTCCGGCTTCATCTGTGACTGAACGTCTCGATTGGGGTGGCCTTGGCTTGTCGAATCGCAAACGCCGTTCAGAAATTCATTTAATTCCGCGCGCTAACTCCCTAATTTACTTGCTAATTTTCACTGTTTTGCTACAGTGCAAGATATAATATCGCCTTGCAAGTATCAGGGAGGGTGCAGATGTTCAAGTCCGCGCTGAAGGTTTTCGTTTCCTTGCTGGTTGTTGCCTCCGCCGCACCGGCCGCACATGCTGAAAGCAAGGCTAAGAAACACAAGAGGCATGTGAAGCATGCTATCGTCAAGATCAAGGCCACACCTCGCCATCATCACGGCAAACACAAACCCGCATATCACCATGTCGCCTATACGCCGGTGACTCCTGCGGTGCCGCCGGTCATGACTGCAGGCGACATGGCAGGCCTCAACCATACCCGCGACTCACTCGCGCTTGGTTCCAATGCCGCAGTCGTCATCGACCAGAATACATCCCAGGTCTTGTTCGACAAGAATTCCACTGTTGCCCTGCCGATCGCCTCGTTAACCAAGCTCATGACTGCGACCGTCGTGGTCGAGTCACACCAGGATATGAACGAGATCCTGGAAGTGACGTCGGACGATATCGATCGCGAGAAGAACAGCAGCTCACGCCTGCGCGTCGGTTCACGCATGTCACGCGGGGACATGCTGCACATTGCCTTGATGAGTTCTGAAAACCGTGCAGCCTCCGCACTCGGGCGCAATTATCCGGGCGGACTGCCGGCGTTTGTCGCTGCAATGAATGCGAAAGCCAAGGCGCTCGGCATGAACGACACCCACTATGTCGATTCCACCGGCCTCTCGAGTCACAATGTGGCGAGCGCCCGGGATCTCGCCAAGCTGGTTGCGGCTGCGTATCACCATCCATTGATCCGCCAGTATTCGACGGACGACAGGTACACCGTCAATGCCGGCGGCTATCGCTTGCCGTACATGACCTCCAATCGCCTGGTCATGAACTCCCGCTGGGATATCGGCTTGCAGAAAACCGGTTACATTTCCGAAGCCGGCCACTGCCTGGTAATGCAGGCACGCATCGACCACCGTCCCGTCGTCATGGTATTCCTGGACTCCAAGGGAAAATACACTCGCCTCGCCGACGCCGATCGCGTGCGCAAATGGCTGGAGACGACCCGGCCTCAGGTTTTTGCACAGGCGGCTGCACCACAAAGCTGAATCTGTCACAGCCCTACCCGAAACGGCCGCGCCAACATCGCGGCCGTTTTTCTTGAGATCATTGCTGCAGGTCTATATCTGGATGTAGCTTACAACTCCGATTTTTTATCTGTGATACATTGGGCACCGTCCAATCGGGCATGAAAATGCCATCTGCTCTACCGCTTTTCCAAGTCTCGCGCAGCAAAACAAGAAGCAGTTTTGTTCAACCATTGATCGGCGGTCCCGAGGTTCCCCGCAACGCCGGAAAAGCGATTCGTTGCGCAGGCTTCGCAGTCCGCTGTTGTTTCTGGCAGCAGGCAAACATCTGTGTTCACTCCGAAAGTCCTCCTTGTCAACGATGATTCGGCAAGCTTGCTGGCGCTGTCCAGCTTGCTGACGGACCGGAACGGGTATGAAGTCATCACGGCCCGTTCGGGTGAAGAAGCCTTGCGCCATGTGCTCAACCACGATTTCGCCGTCATCCTGCTCGACGTCAGCATGCCGAGCATGGATGGCTTCGAAACCGCCGAAGCCATCCATTCCCACCCGCGCTCTGCATCGGTGCCCATCATCTTCGTCACGGCGCATTATGCGGATGAAATGCATCGTTTGAAGGGTTACCAGAAGGGCGCGGTCGATTATCTGTTCACGCCCATCATCCCGCAAATCCTGCAGACCAAGGTTGCCGTGTTCGTCGAGCTCGCCAAGAAGAACCTGCAGTTGCAGCACCAGAAGCAGGAACTGGAGGCGTTGAATGCGGACCTGCAGGCGCAACGCCTGGCTGACTTGCAGCACATCAACGAACGCAGGCAGGCGGAAGAAGCGCTACGCCAGTCGCAAGAGGAACTGCGTCAGCTGGCGAGCTACCAGGAGCGCATCAAGGAAGACGAGCGCAAACGCATCGCGCGTGAGATTCATGATGAGCTCGGCCAGAACCTGCTGGCGCTGCGTATCGATATTGCGATGCTGCATGCGCGCACCAGCAGTACCCATCCGCGCCTCAACCGCAAGGTTCATGCAGTGCTCGACCAGATCGATGCCACGATGAAGGCGATGCGCGCCATCATCAATAACTTGCGGCCGACGGTGCTCGATCTGGGGCTCAATGCAGCGATCGAATGGCAGGTCAAGGAATTCCAGCGGCGTACGGGCATCGAATGCGAGCTCGTCATCTCGGACAACGAGATCGTGGTCGACGACGGCCGCGCAACCGCATTGTTCCGCATCCTGCAGGAATCGCTCAACAATGTCTTCCGCCATGCGCGCGCCACCAAGACGCGTATCGAAGTACGTCAGGAAGACGATACGCTGGTCATGAGCGTAACCGACAATGGTGTTGGCATCTTCCCCGGCTGCCGCAGGAAAGCGAATTCCTTCGGCCTTGTCGGTATCAAGGAACGGGTAAGCACGCTCGGCGGGGAGTTGTCGATCGACACCCAGAAAGACAAAGGCACTTCGCTCCTCGTCTGCATTCCGGTAGAGGGTGCGGTCATTGACCCTGCTGCAATGCCGCTTGCCGTGCCCGAACGCCGTGCTACCGACCGCCAGGGAGTGAATTCCCGGCCGTCAGGTCGACGCAAAAAGGAAGCGCCCGCTCGTGTTGTCAAGGAACTGAATTGACCTCCCGTGGAGTGGTCCCGTTGCCACAGTGCAGTACGGTTTGATAATTCTCAATATCTGTTCCGATAACTTCTACGCGGTCCGGCAAGCAATTGCCCGGACCGCTTCTTTTACCCGAAAATGCGCTGTTGTTTGCCTCACGGAAATTTTGTGAGTTTGCTTGCCGTGTCGCGGTTGAAGCTGCAATACACATACTGCGGAGATAGAACCGCCATGATGAATCGGGAGACATTTTGATGGACACCAGGACCGAATTGAATGAAGAACTCGATGCCAAGGTATTGCTGAGCGTCCTGACTGCCTTGAAAAAAGGGGACTTCTCGACCCGTATGCCATCCGACCTGACTGGTGTCGCCGGCAAGATCGCCGATACGCTCAACGACATCATGGAAATCAACGACGAGATGACCAGGGAGATTTCCGAGGTCAGCCGGGTGGTCGGGCGCGAAGGGCGCTTGACGCAGCGCGCAGCCATGCCCAGTCTCGGCGGCGGATGGGCAACCATTGTGAAATCGGTAAACACCCTGATCGACGACCTGGTGCGGCCGACGACCGAGATGGCGCGCGTGATCGGCGCGGTGGCCAAGGGCGACCTGTCGCAGACCATGTCGCTCGACGTCGACGGCCGCCCCTTGAAGGGGCAGTTCCTGCGTGCGGCAATGACGGCCAACACCATGGTGGACCAGCTTTCCTCCTTCGCGTCGGAAGTGACGCGCGTGGCGCGCGAAGTGGGTACCGAAGGCAAGCTCGGCGGCCAGGCGAACGTGCCCGGCGTGGCCGGCACCTGGAAAGACCTGACCGACTCGGTGAACTCAATGGCCGGCAACCTGACCTCGCAGGTGCGCAACATCGCCGACGTGACGACTGCAGTGGCAAACGGCGACCTCTCCAAGAAGATCACGGTGGACGTGCGCGGCGAGATCCTGCAACTGAAGGACACCATCAACACCATGGTGGACCAATTGCGTTCGTTCGCTTCGGAAGTAACGCGGGTGGCGCGCGAGGTCGGTACCGAGGGCAAGCTCGGCGGGCAGGCTTACGTGCCGGGCGTAGGCGGAACATGGAAGGACCTCACCGACAACGTGAACTTCATGGCGTCCAACCTCACCGGCCAGGTGCGCAACATCGCGGAAGTAACCACAGCGGTGGCGAACGGCGATCTTTCCAAGAAAATCACCGCCGATGCCAAGGGCGAAATCTTGCAGCTGAAGGACACCATCAACACCATGGTGGATCAGCTTTCCTCCTTCGCATCGGAGGTGACGCGCGTGGCACGCGAAGTGGGTACTGAAGGCAAGCTCGGTGGCCAGGCGCAGGTGAAAGGTGTGGCCGGTACCTGGAAAGACTTGACCGACTCGGTGAACTCGATGGCCGGCAACCTGACCGCGCAGGTACGTAACATCGCGGACGTGACGACCGCGGTGGCAAACGGCGACCTCTCCAAGAAGATCACGGTGGACGTGAAGGGCGAGATCCTGGAGCTGAAGAACACCATCAACGTGATGGTGGACCAACTCTCCTCCTTCGCGTCGGAAGTGACACGCGTGGCGCGCGAAGTGGGTACTGAGGGCAAGCTCGGCGGCCAGGCGCAGGTGAAAGGCGTGGGCGGCACGTGGAAGGATCTCACCGACAACGTGAACTTCATGGCATCCAACCTCACCGGCCAGGTGCGCAACATCGCGGAGGTGACGACAGCAGTGGCGCGCGGCGACTTGTCCAAGAAGATTACGGTGGACGTGAAGGGTGAAATCCTGGAATTGAAGGACACCATCAACGTGATGGTGGACCAGCTGCGTTCCTTCGCGTCCGAGGTGACCCGCGTGGCGCGTGAGGTGGGTACGGAAGGTAAGCTCGGCGGCCAGGCGTATGTGCCGGGCGTCGGCGGCACCTGGAAGGACTTGACGGACAACGTCAACTTCATGGCGTCCAACCTGACGGGCCAGGTGCGTAACATCGCCGCGGTGACGACCGCCGTAGCGAACGGCGACTTGTCCAAGAAGATCACGGTGGACGTGAAGGGCGAGATTCTCGAACTGAAGAACACCATCAACGTGATGGTGGACCAGCTGTCGTCGTTCGCCTCCGAGGTGACCCGCGTGGCGCGGGAGGTGGGTACGGAAGGT
>DASVLM010000229.1:0-1729 GCA_036384875.1 Noviherbaspirillum sp. | reverse complement strand
GCGGCCGATGTGCTTGGAGTCGAGCCCCGCCTCGTTGGCAATGGCGCCGACGATATTGCCCGGTTTGACACCATGTACGTGGCCGACTTCGATGCGGAAGGTCTGCATGCCGGCATCGGCTTCACGGTCGATGCGCTCCTTCTTCGGGAATGCTTGCCTCTCGGTGAAATCCTTTCGCTCATGGCGTTCGAATCTGTCCGGACGTTCGCCTGGGCGTTCGCCTCGTTCACTGCGCTCCGCCTGCGGCTCGCGCCGGCTATTCTTGTCCAGCAAGAGCGGCACATCGCCACGCGCCAGTTTCGCCAGTGCGGCGGCAATTTCTATGGCGGGAATATTCTGCTCGCGCTCGTAATCCTCGATCAACGACTGGAACACTTCCAGCCCGCCTGCTGCCAGCGTCGCGCTGATCTGTTCCTTGAACCGGGCAATTCGCACATCGTTGACGGCCTGAATGGTGGGCAATTCCAACGGCGAGACCGGCTGGCGCGTCGCGCGCTCGATCACCCTGAGCAGGTTTCTCTCGCGCGGGGTGATGAACAAGATCGCTTCGCCGCTGCGACCGGCGCGTCCGGTACGGCCGATGCGGTGGGTATAGCTTTCCGGGTCATGCGGCACGTCGTAATTGACCACGTGGCTGATGCGCTCGACATCCAGCCCGCGTGCAGCCACGTCGGTCGCCACCAGGATGTCGATCTTGCCGTCCTTGAGCAGCTGGATGGTGCGTTCGCGTTGTTGTTGCACGAGGTCGCCATTGATGGCCGCCGCTGAAAATCCGCGTGCCTGCAATTTGGTCGCCAGCTCTTCCGTGCCCAGCTTGGTGCGCGCAAAAATGATCATGCCGTCGAACGGCTCGGCCTCGAGAATGCGGGTGAGCGCATCGAGCTTGTGCATGCCGCTGACCAGCCAATAGCGCTGGCGAATATTCTCTGCCGTGCCGGTTTTGGCGGCAATCGTGACTTCCGCAGGACGGCGCAGGTAGGTTTGCGCAATGCGCTTGATCGCTGCGGGCATGGTCGCGGAGAACAAGGCTGTCTGGCGCGATTCTGGCGTTTTTTGCAGGATGGTTTCGACATCATCGATGAATCCCATGCGCAGCATCTCGTCTGCTTCGTCGAGCACCAGCGTGCGCAGTTGCGAGAGGTCGAGCGAGCCTTTCTCCAGGTGATCGATCACGCGGCCTGGCGTCCCCACGACCACATGCACGCCGCGCCGCAATGCGCTCAACTGCGGACCGTAACTCTGGCCGCCGTAAATCGGCAGCACATGGAAGCCGGGAATATGCGTTGCATAGCGTTGAAATGCTTCCGCCACCTGGATCGCAAGCTCGCGCGTCGGCGCCAGCACCAAGGCTTGCGGCGCGGTTGGCTTGATCTCGATGCCCGCAAGAATGGGCAGGGCGAATGCTGCCGTCTTGCCGGTGCCGGTTTGCGCCTGGCCGAGCACGTCGCGGCCCTCCAGCAGGAGCGGAATCGTGGCAGCCTGGATTGGGGATGGAGATTCATAGCCGAGTTCCTGCAGCACGCGCAGCAACGGTGCGCTCAGGTTCAGGTCGGCAAACAACGGGAAGGGTTTTTCGGACATGGCGTCGCTCTAAGTGGCTGTTCAGTGTCTTTTCAGCAGTAGCGACAGGAATGCCAGTACGATGAACTGTTCGCTGGTGTGTAGTTTGCGTTCGCAGTTCTTCCAGAGTCGTCGACATTTCTCAAGCCAGGCGAAAGAACGCTCGACG
>DASVLM010000228.1:0-3204 GCA_036384875.1 Noviherbaspirillum sp. | reverse complement strand
GCGAGTGCCCCAATCCGGCATGAAGAACATCGGCTTCTTCAGGCTGCGGATACACAGCATCAGGTTGATTTCCAGCAGGTACGAACACCGACACGCTCTGAGCGTGCGTATCGCCATGTAACTTGCCGGGCTAAAGGTTCGACTCGTTCTTGATGAGGCCGTCCAAGATGTAAATCGCCTAATAGCCACTATACGAGATGAAGTGGCTGAACAATGGGATATACATGTTCGAGACACATGGTAATACCTACCTGCACCGGTATTTCCGACACCAGAAATCGACGAGATCGCATCAGGCCCAGGAGATAATGCGGCGACCGTCCGCATCAGTGACAGCTTCTCCGTCCTCCTTCGCAAATGCACCACGTTGTGGATTGGGGAGGATGTCCAACACCACTTCGGATGGCCGGCACAATCGCGTGCCCAGCGGCGTAACGACGAAAGGACGGTTGATGAGGATGGGATGTGCCAACATCGCGTCAAGCAATTGACTGTCATTCAAAGACGGATCGTCGAGACCAAGCGCGACATACGGCGTACCTTTCTGGCGAATTGCTTCGCGCACTGACAGGCCGGCATCGGCGATCAGCTTGACCAGAATCTCGCGCGACGGCGGCGTCTTCAGGTATTCGATTACTTGCGGCTCGTTGCCGGAGTTGCGGATCATGGCAAGCGTATTTCGCGAGGTACCGCAAGCCGAGTTGTGGTAGATGATGATGCTCATGCTTGGGTTTCCTTGCTTGAGAGAGGGACTCCATGCTCGCGAAGACAGGTGGCCACACAAAGGAACAGGAGTGCGCCGGCCGCGCCGATCCCCGCCAAGGCCAATATCGTGCCGGAATAACCGTTTCCTGCCGAGTACAGTAGCGACGCCACAAACGGGCCTGCAGCAATGGCGATCTGCACCGGAGTCGCCATCGCGCCGCCGATCGCCCCATAGGCCGTTCGCCCATAGAGTTCCGCTGGCAACGCGCCGCGCACAATCGTCATTACGCCGTTGCCGATGCCGTACAGTGCCGCGAAAACGATATACACGGGCAACCAGGTTCCGGATACAAAGAGCAGGATCAGCGACAGTGGCAGCAAGCTGATGGCTATCATGCCGGCATGGCGAATGCTGGCGCGTTTGCCGACCGTGGTTTCCAGCACGCGGCCAAGCACTTGCATCGGCCCCACCATCGCGCCTACCCATGCCGCGTTCGCGGCAGAGATGCCGTGTGCCTGCAAGATCGGGATCATATGCAGCGACATCGCCGCGAACACCAGCGCATTGAGCGTGATCGCCGCCGTAACGAGATAAAAAAACGGCTCGCGCAAGACCGCTGCAAGACTGGTGGCTGACTCTTCCGTGAGTGCCGGCGTCGCACCATGCACATGGCCACCTCTTCTAGGCAAGACGGCATGAATTGGCAGGCAGATCAGCAGGTTCGCGGCGGCATAAATCAGCCAGGTATCACGCCAGCCAACGTGCTGTAACAGATTCTGTGTCAATGGCCAGAACACCGTACTGGCAAAGCCGCCGAAAAGCGTCAGGTGCGTGATCGCCCGGCGATAGTCATTGCCAAAGAACTGCGTAATGACGGCAAAGGCCGGTTGGTACAAGGTCGCGCTCATGGCCACACCGATGCCTGCCCATACCAAGTAAAGCCCCGTCACGCTTTGCACCTGCGATAGACAGGCGAGCATGAAGGCTGCCAGCAAGGCTCCGCTTCCCATCAGCAGGCGTCCGCCGATGCGGTCGATGATGCTGCCTGCCGAGGTAGAAAACAGCCCGGAGATCAGCAGCGCCCCCGAATAGGCTCCGACGATGACGGGTTTTGACAAGCCGAGCTCGTCCTGCATGGGTTGCATCAGGACGCCATAGGCATAGAACATCGAACCCCAGCCGATGATCTGCGTCAGTCCCAGAGAAGGGATCAGCCAACTGCGGGTCCGATGGGAAAGGAACATGTCACGCCCGGCTTTCGTACCATCCCTTGCTGCGGTTGACGATGCCAACGAGGAGCAGCATCACCGGCACTTCGATCAGTACGCCGACCACGGTTGCCAGCGCCGCGCCCGATTCGAAGCCGAACAGGCTGATGGCGGCAGCAACGGCCAGCTCGAAGAAATTGGAAGCGCCAATCAAAGCCGACGGGCAGGCAATATTGTGTTTCTCGCCGGCCATGCGGTTGAGCCAATACGCCAATGCCGAATTGAAAAATACCTGTACCAGAATCGGCACGGCCAGCAGCGCGATGACCAGCGGCTGCTCAATGATCGCATTACCCTGGAAAGCGAACAGCAGGACCAGCGTCAAGAGAAGTGCCGCGATGGACCACGGCTGGATACGATGCAGGAAACTGTCAAACGCCACCTGTCCGCGTAGTAGCAATGCCTTGCGCCAGAATTGTGCAATGAGGACCGGCACCACAATGTAGAGAACAACCGAGGTCAGCAGTGTTGCCCACGGTACCGTGATGCTGGACACGCCGAGCAGCAGGCCAACCAGCGGCGCAAAGGCGAACACCATGATGATGTCGTTCATGGCGACCTGCGACAACGTGAAGTACGGATCGCCACCGGTCAGCCGGCTCCATACGAATACCATTGCCGTGCACGGCGCAGCAGCCAGGAGGATCAGGCCAGCGACGTAGGAATCGAGCTGCCCGGCCGGCAGGTATGGTGCAAACCAGTGACGAATGAAGAGCCAGGCGAGGAAAGCCATCGAGAACGGTTTGACTGCCCAGTTAATGAACAACGTCACGCCAATGCCCCGTACATGGCCTTTGATCTGCTTCCATGCGCCGAAGTCAATCTTCAGCAGCATCGGGATAATCATGACCCAGATCAGCAGACCGACCGGCAGGTTCACCCGTGCGATTTCCATGCCGCCGACAACACGCACGACACCGGGAAACGCCTGCCCCAATCCGATGCCGACAACGATGCATAGCGCCACCCAGATCGTGAGATAGCGTTCGAAAAAACTGATGCCAGATGCTGCCGACTTGGCAGCAACCGCTTGTGAAGTGGTCATGAAATTACCCAATTAAGTCGAACTGACTGGCGTATCGCCAATCTTCTTGATTTCCTGCTGAATGGCATGCTTTTCCAACATATGCAGTGGCAGGCTGACGAAGGTATTCATGCGCGCCATGATCTGCTTGAAAATTTTTTCAAACGCAGCACGCTTCTCTTCGTCCGAGCCTTCCACGGCAGCCG
>DASVLM010000227.1:0-1683 GCA_036384875.1 Noviherbaspirillum sp. | reverse complement strand
CGGCCCATGACCAATCCCAACCTCGTGGTGTGCTGGGGCGGCCATTCGATTTCGCGCGAGGAATACGACTACACCAAGAAGGTGGGCTACGAGATCGGCCTTCGTGGACTGGATATCTGCACCGGCTGCGGTCCCGGTGCGATGAAGGGACCGATGAAAGGCGCGGCGATCGCGCATTCCAAGCAGCGCCTGCACAACGGCCGCTACCTCGGCCTGTCGGAGCCGGGCATCATCGCGGCCGAATCGCCGAACCCGATCGTGAACGACCTGGTGATCATGCCGGATATCGAAAAGCGCCTCGAAGCTTTCGTGCGGGTCGGGCACGGCATCGTGGTGTTTCCGGGCGGCGCCGGCACGGCGGAAGAAATCCTCTACCTGCTCGGCATCCTGCTGCATCCGGAAAACGCGCACCAGCCCTTCCCCGTGGTATTCACCGGCCCGGAAAGCGCACGCGAGTATTTCACGCGCATCGACCAGTTCATCGGTCATACGTTGGGCCATGAGGCACAGAAGCGCTACAAGATCATCATCGATGATCCGGTCAGCGTCGCGCGCGAAATGTACGCGGGCATCAAGGACGTGCGCCAGTTCCGCAAGGAACGCAGCGATGCCTACTACTTCAACTGGGTGCTGAGGATCGACCACGAATTCCAGATGCCCTTCCTGCCGACGCATGAAAACATGCGCAACCTGCACCTGCACAGGAACCAGGAGCGCCATCTGCTGGCAGCCAACCTGCGGCGCGCGTTTTCCGGTGTGGTGGCGGGCAATGTGAAGGAACAGGGTATCCGCGCCATCGAACAGCATGGCCGCTTCGAGATCCATGGCGATGCCGACATCATGGGACCGATGGACGAATTGCTGGCTTCCTTCGTCGCCCAGCATCGCATGAAGCTGCCGGGCAAGAAGTACAACCCCTGCTATCGCATCGTGAAGTAAATATCGTAACTCAAGCCGGCCGCATCATGCGGCCGCGCTGGCCTGCACCTTGCCTGCGCCGAACAGCAGCGAGTCGACCGCGCGCTCGAACACCGGCGCATATTCCAACGGCACGATGCCGGCTTCGCGCAGCGATTCCAGCAAGGCGGCGTGGGTATAGATGGCCATGGAACGGTCGTCGTCATAGCGGAACAAGTAGAGCGAGCGGTGCGTGCTGACCCACATCAGCTGCGCCGGCCGGCTGTCTTCGCCCTTCCTGATATCGACCTTGGTGCCGAGCAGGTAGGTTTGCATCAGGAATTCGCGATCGGCCGCGCTGGTCCCGACGGCGTTCACCGCGAAGTTGACTTGTGGCGAGATGCGCAATTTCGCCAGCACATCGCCCATCACTTCTTCACGCGGCTGCGGCGGCTCGTCGAGTTCCCATGACACGTGCTGCCAATGCACCGTGATCCTGGAAAATATCTGCCGCAGTGTTTCGATGTCGATGGCGGAGTCGCCGCTACCGTCAGCCTGGCGCAGCACCTGGGTATGGATCGCCACCAGCAGGTCCATGATCTCCATGCACTCCTCTTCCGGCAGCTTGATCATCTTCAGTGTGGCGTTGATCCGCTTCACCAGCTCGGGCAGCATGCCGACCAGGCGCGCGCGTCCCTGCTGGCCCAGGCCTTCCTGCACACTCCACACCAGGTCGGGCAGCACGGCGCGATAGCCGAGGAACAGGCTCCTCGGGTCGGACGAAGG
>DASVLM010000226.1:0-2722 GCA_036384875.1 Noviherbaspirillum sp. | reverse complement strand
CTCCCGCGAGCACTGTCGTCATGCACGGCCGATCATGGCCATCCCGCAAAGATGAGACGAATCAGGACCATTCCGAAAACTGATCTGGACAAACTGTTGAACGAAGTTCTCTCTCGAGGACCTGTTGCCGCGTTGCCGCGCAACCTACCGGACCGGTGGCTGAGAGCGCTGGGCCGGGATCTCGCGCGTGCGCAAAAAGCGAATCTGGAAGGCCGCCCGGAAGATCCCAACATCGACATCAGTGCACCGCTATTGGTCGTCGCGTCGCTGCTTACGGCTGCACGCGGCGTCGATCCGGCGCAAATATCGATGTCGTCGCTCGAATTGAAGGAGAGTTTGGATCAGTTCGGCGTCGCGATTAGGAACGAAATCATCGGCCGGGAAACCGGCATCTTCGTTCAGGACTTCACACTGGAAAACATCGTTTAGCGCAAAGGCCGGGTTCCACGACGCACTTCCAATTCACACAGGAGGGCCCCCGTGAAGAGATACGCCTATGGTTCGCTCTGCCTGATGCTTTGCAGCTGCGCCAGCATTTCCCAACCGGCGGCGTTTAAACCGAGTGTAGTTTCAGTGTCATGGAGAGTGACATGCCGCCAAACAGAGAGGAGCGACGGGCGATGGCGCAACAGTTCGCCTCGGATGTGCGCCGCATGCGAGACTGCCTAAAAGCGGAAGATCATGCCCTGGTTACCGATGATGAACTGGTTCGCGCCTGGACTGCTTACTCCGACGGTCTATGCGCCATTTGGCTCGGGCTGCCGGAAGACGACGCAACGTTACTGAGCATATTACGCGGACATATTCCTCGGACAAGTGGCAGCAATACGATACCCGTTACGTGGCAAGCCCGGATCCTGGATGCGGGTGACGGCACCGGCGACGGCATCCTTGAGCTGCCGGACGCGTTGATGGCGCAATTGGGATGGGAAATCGGGGATCAATTGGATATCTCGCGGAACGACGCCGGCCACATCGTTCTGCGGAAAGCCGATTGAGCATGGCGGCGCTTCCGACCTGCGCATATTGGGAATGTCGACATGTGTGACTACCGAAATGGAGTGTGGGAATGCCGCGGAGACGGCTATCTTTGGGATGCCGATTCTGATGGTTACGACCCGAATGAATGCGGTCAACCATGTCCCATGTGCAATACCAACGCGTTTCTGTTGTACGCCAAGGAAGAGGCGGAGGCGGTCAGCTGCGGAAACAATAACTGGCACTCCTACACCGGCGAAACCATCTGGCTTGGCGCAGTACGGCGCGCAGAAACCGCCAATTCGGAGGCGACAAGGTGGGCGCTCGCGGAAATCGGGGTCGTTGAGGCGCTGCGTCCAGCAGATAACGAGGACGGTTTCGAGATCGTACCCTACGTTTATGCCGGCATTGATTCACCGACAATCCCAGAAAGTAGAGATGACCACATGAGACTGATAGAGATCCATGTGAAAGGGGGCCAATGAATATTGGGAGTCGATTTATCGCTGGCGCTATTTTGTGTCTGGCTATGGGAACAGTGATGGCTGCATCCACCGATGAGGTGATCCGGTCCGTGGCGCAAGCTCATATGTCTTTCTCGGTCGCGATCGACGGTCGCGTCGTCGATGTCGTCTATGTCGGCGAGGTGACGCACCACGGCGAGCGATGCGAGGCCGTCGCACTCCCTTCGCATGCCGGAAAATTCGATCGCATCGAAAACTTCCGTGTGTGTGGCGACCGCGTCGAACGTGTCGACGACGTGTCGCCCGTTTGGCCAGGAGATGCACAAGGAAAGGCGCTAGTGGCTTCGGCTGTGCAGAATGCGATCCGCTTTGGCCAAGGACAAGCGACCTATGACGGCTACATCATCACCACCCGTGCGCTCAACACAGTCAGATCGCACTGCAAGAACATCGAGGTCCTGATCTCGTACGACGGCAATCTCGTTGATCGCGCGGAAAGGCAAATGTGTCAGTAACTGGTAGAAGCCGTGAGGAACATGTCCATGAAAATCAGTTTTCGTTTTTTTGCACGCTCGCTGTTGCTCCCTTCTGTCTTGATCGGTACGGCAATCGCGTCAGACGACTCTGCGGCAGACAAGACAGCCGTTGCCGGTGGTGGCTTCGAGAAGGTGGAGGCGGACGGCTCGAATCTTCGCAAGGTGTTGGCCGATAGCCCGCTCGTCAAAGCTGCGCTACCTTTCGGGTCCAACTACACGCTGGTCGTTCCTGCGCAAAGTGGCGGCGGCTTCTTCGTCGAGCGAATGAAGGAGGAATTCATCAACGAACTGCCTGGTCTGTGCAAGACGCAGTGGCAATGGAAGGCGTTCAAGCAGGACCTGATGAGCAGCAAGGTGGCGTTGGACTGGGAAGACACCAATTTCGAAGGGAAACCCCGCTTGTTGTTGCGATCAACGGCCAAGAACCCAAATACCCGCGAACCCGTGGAGATCCGCGGATCACGGTGCAAGGGCAGTTTTGAGATCGTCACCCTGTTCACTACGGGAGGCTCAAACTTCTTTCCGCATAGCTTCCTTATACACCATGAGAAAAAGCAGGTTGCTGCAGCCAAGTCGGATTCCATCAGATTGCCGGCCTCGGACTTGGCGCCGGCCGATGGCATCCTGCCGGGAAATCTGATTGACGCAAGTGGTTATCCCGCACCAACGGCAGTCGTCGCGTGGGGTCTCTCCCTGTGTGAAAGCCGAGGCGGTGTGCCGCGCTTGGCGATTCCGGCGTGGAGG
>DASVLM010000225.1:0-11998 GCA_036384875.1 Noviherbaspirillum sp. | reverse complement strand
GGCCCTTGAGAATCGCGACCGGACTTCCGCGATAATCGAAGGCCGCGTCGGCGAGACGCGTATTGCGATAGAAATACTGAACGCGCCTCACCTTGGCCCAGGCGGAATAAATGCCGAGCGTGAGAACGGTAAACAGCAGGTTGACCACCCAGATGCGGAAATATTCCGCGCCGGTGCCAGTGAATTCGAAGCGCAGCGGCGCGCCCGGCTCGCTTTGCACGAGGCTGCCTGCATCGTCGGGCAATGCAGTGTCCAGAAACGCGATGGTCGTCGCCGCTTCTGCGTCGGCTTCGAATATGCGTGCCATTCGGCTTGTTCTCCCTGTCATGAATGCGTTGTCGACGCCATTTTAACCATGCCGCTGCCGCCTATGGTGACAGGCGCGTGACGACTTGTGGCCTAACCGCGCTCGTACACCCACTCCAGCAGCATGTCCTGCATCTCGACCGCCTTGCCCGCATTCGGGTGATTGACCAGGCAGACAACCACGTAACGCCTGCCCGATGCCGCCAGCACATAACCGGCGATGGCGCGCACATCGTTGAGCATGCCGGTCTTGATGTGCGCATGGCCCGCCACCGACCTGTCTTTCACGCGTGAACGCATGGTGCCGTCATTCCCGGCCAGCGGCATCGAAGCGATGAATTCCGGCATGACGGGAGAGCGGAAGGCCGCGTCCAGCAGGCTGCCAAGGGTCGACGCTGCCACGCGTTCGTTGCGCGACAATCCCGAGCCGTTCTCGACCAGCAGCTCCGGGGCCTCGATGCCCTTGCCCGCCAGCCAGCTGCGCACCACGGCCGCGCCGTTTGCCGCATTGCCCGGTTGCGAAGTAAGTTGCGCGGCGATGGTCAGCAGCAGCTGGCGCGCCATCACGTTGTTGCTGTACTTGTTGATATCGCGAATCACCTCCGACAGCGAGGCCGATTCCCATTCGGCCACCAGCCGCGCATCCGGCGGCACCGCACCGTTGTGCACCTCACCCTTGAACGTGCCGCCCAGTTCCGTCCAGATGCGGCGGAACAGGAGGTCGAAATATTGCGTATGCGTCATCTGCCAGGGATGTACATACCAGATGCGCTCGCCGCACGAAGCCGGATAGACGCCCGAGAACCGTGCACCCGATGCATCGATGACCGGCCGCATCCTGCCCTTCCAGTCGCCGCAATCGCCATTTCCCAGCCGGGGTGCGGCGATCGGGTAATTCATGAAGGGCGGATCGACGGAAACCGTCACCCTGCGATTTGCAGCGTCCGGCACGAAGCGTACCGCCAGCGCCTTGTAATTCACCAGCAACGCGTCCGGTCCTACGTTGTAAGGCTTCAGCGGGTCGCCATCGAACATGGCGGGATCGTAAGCAAGCGGTTCGAATACGCTGCGATCAAGCACCACGTTGCCGCGGATTTCCCGTATGCCGCGCGCGCGGATGCGGCGCATGAAAAGCCAGAAATTTTCCAGCACCATCTTGGGATCGCCGCTGCCCTTGATGACCAGGTCGCCCTCCAGCACATCGCCGTTCTGCACGCCGGTGGCGAAAGCCCGTGTCTTCCAGGTGAAGGTCGGACCGAGCAGCTCCAGCGCCGCATCGCTGGTCACCAGTTTCATTACCGATGCCGGGCTGAAGGCGGTCTTGTCGTTATGCGCAATCAGTGCGGGGCCGCCGCCGGCTTCGCGCACGTAGACTGCAACGGCCTCCGGCGGAATTTCCGCGCGCTTCAAGGCGTCGTGTAGTGGAATCGGCAATTCTTGCGCGTGGGCAGCGACCGACAGGACAAATAAGAGACAGGCTGCTTGGAGACTTTTCGGAATTCGCATACGATGAACGAAATAAGTCGCACGCAATTGAAATTGTTGCATGCACGCTGACGATCCATTATCCCACGCCGCGATTCACGAACATGACCAAATCGAATTCTTCCGCGCACGCCGCGGCCGCCGATCCGCTCGCGCTGGATAACCAGTTCTGCTTTGCACTGTATTCCGCCTCGCTGGCGATGACAAAAACCTACAAGCCCTTCCTCGACAAGCTTGGCCTTACCTACCCGCAATACCTCGTCATGCTGGTGTTGTGGCAACAGGATGACGTGCTGGTCAAGTCGATAGGCGAAAAACTGTTCCTCGACTCCGGCACGCTCACTCCCCTGCTCAAGCGCCTCGAAGCTTCGTCGCTGATCGAGCGCAAGCGCGACGAATCCGATGAACGCCAGGTGCGCATCACCCTGACTCGTGAAGGACGCGCCCTGAAGAAGAAGGCGCAGTCCATTCCTTACCAAGTGCTGTGCGCCAGCGGCCAGCCGCAGGAAGCACTCGCCAGCCTGCGCGCAAAACTGGCGGCGATCCGGGACGATCTCGCCGCCAATACCTGAAGTTGTCATTTCAATATGCTCTTGGTGTTGCCTCTGTCTTTTCAATTAAATTGCACACAATTTAATTGCGTGATATATTTCATTCCGTCGTCACCGAACAACCCGCCCGAAGGAGCACACCATGCAGATTCTCTACAAAGCACAAGCAACCGCAACCGGCGGCCGTGAAGGCCGCGCCGTCGCCAGCGACAACAAGCTCGACGTCAAGCTGAGCACGCCGAAGGAACTTGGCGGCCCCGGCGGCGAAGGTACCAACCCCGAGCAATTGTTTGCTGCCGGCTATTCCGCCTGCTTCCTCTCCGCGCTGAAACTCGTCGCGATGCACGCCAAGGTTGCGCTGCCGGCGGATGCCACGGTAACCGGTGAAGTCGGCATCGGCCCGAATGGTCAAGGCGGTTACGGACTCGCCGTGGACCTGCGCGTATCGTTGCCCGGCGTGGAGCAGGAAAAAGCACAAGCCCTGGTCAGCAAGGCGCACGAAGTCTGCCCGTACTCCAATGCAACGCGCGGCAATATCGAAGTGAATATCTCGCTCGCCTGAACCGGCCGGCGACACCATCAAACCCCTCCGCGGAGGGGTTTTTTGCTGCGCGCCTGCCTCCCTGAAAGCAAATGGATACCGCTATAAAATGGATGCACCTTCCTTCCATAGAGGCATCCCATGTCCGCCATCCAGCCTTTCCATCTCGCCTTCCCTGTCCATGACCTTGCCGCCGCGCGTGCCTTCTATGGCGACGTGCTCGGCTGCAGCGAAGGACGCAGCTCGGACGAGTGGATCGATTTCAATTTCTATGGCCACCAGATCGTCGCGCATCTGTCCCCGGACGCAGGACCGGTCGCTGCCAACGACGTCGACGGCAAGCATGTTCCGGTGCCGCATTTCGGCGTAGTGCTGACCATGCAGGACTGGCAGGCACTCGCCGACCGGCTCAAGCAGCACGGCGTGGAGTTTGTGATCGAGCCCTACATCCGCTTCCAGGGACAAGTCGGCGAACAGGCCACGATGTTCTTCTACGATCCGAGCGGCAATGCGCTCGAGTTCAAGGCTTTCGCCGACATCGGGCAACTGTTCGCCAAATGAATCACAACGCGCGCAGGAATGCCGTCAGATCGGCGGCTTCCTGAGGCGTCAGCCCCATGCGGAATCGCGTGTCGTAAAAGCGCACCACGTCCGCCACGCTCCGCGCCGAACCGTCGTGAAAATACGGCGGACGCGCATCCAGCCCACGCAGGTTCGGCACCTTGAAGCGTCCAATGTCTGTCCACTTGCCGGAGATGAGCGCACGCCCGGGGTCTGTCGTCTGCACAGTCTCGCCCGTCGAGAGACGCCGCAAGGTATAGAGCGGCAGGTCTGCCGTGCGCCGCTGCGCGACCGCGACGCCGGTATTGAAGAAGCGCGGCACGTCATGCGAACCGGCGTTCGGCACGTTATGGCAGGTGGTGCAGGTGCCGCGGAAATTCGCAGTGCGCAGCACATCGTTCAGGCCGGGCACGCCGGCGATATTGATCGGGCGGGTATTGAACAGGTTTTCTCCACGCGCAATCGAGGCCCGCGCGGCCAGCTGTATGTCACCCGGCTGCGGCACGATATTGCGCCACGCCGCAAACAGCATCATTGCATTCGGATTGAACGGCGCACCGGTGCGATAGTCGCCGCTGACCGGATCATTGATGCCGAAATAGAAATCTTCCTTCATCAGTTCGTCCGGTCCGCCAAGTGCACCGGCGGCGGTCAGCGAGCCAGCGACGTTGTCGCTGACCTTCGCAGTGAAGAGTGCCTTTTCGAAATCGACGATCGCACGCTCGTCTGCGGCGCTCAGGTCTTGCGTTGCTTCAGCGTGGCCGCGCACGGCGCTGTTGGCCTGGTGCAGCAGGTCGGCGTCTATTGTCGCGAAGCATTCCGAAGTGCCTGCGATGCAAGATGAGGAAGCCGGATCGTCCATGGTTTCGCGTCCATCCCACATGACCGAAGCGAGGAACGACAGATTCGTGCTCGGCAGCGGACGGCGGAACAGCGACAGCTCGGCCGCGCTGGCAAAGCCATAGGGATCGTCCGCCTTTGCCAGCGTGAATTCGGCGCCGGACGGAATCGGTAGTCCAATGCGAATTACGCCGCGGTTCAGCAGCATGCTGTAGGCGTTACGCTTTTGCGCAGTAGTGACCACAGCAGCATCGGGCGAGTTGGCTCCATCGACAAGACGGAATACAGGATCGTCGCCGTTGCTGGCATTGAAGCGGGCCTGCAAGGTTTGCGGCGTAATACTCCAGCCGTCTGCTTCGTTGTGGCAGCTTGCGCAACTACGGCCATTGTCAAAGGGACGGAAAAAGGGATTGGTGTGGTCGATGGCACCGGCAGCGCTGGCGGTGGCGACGCTGCCGGCGCGGCCCGCTCCTTGCGGATTGACTGGCGACGTGCCAGCCGGAGGCGGTGCGGACGGTGCGGGCTGGGTTAAGGGACGCGGTCCCGCCAATGCCTGGGCCTGCGGCGACTGCGCCTGTACCACCTGTGCATCTGCGAGCATCGATGCCGTTACATCAGCCGAACCACCACCTCCGCAGGCAGACAACAGGAGTGACGTTGCAACGACAACTGCAGCGGCGCGCTGGCTGGCGTCTTCCTGACTCGAACCAATATTCAGCAAATCGCAGCGCCGGAGAATCTCGCTTAGGGAAAGCGTGCGTCCTTCATTTGCAGCAATCTGTGTCGTCTGTGCGGTCATGGTCGCCTCCCTCCTGTTGTGTTGGAAGCGACTGTGCGCCGGCAAGATGAAGCAAACATGGAGAGCCGCTCCATTGTTCATCCACATTTCCGGCTTACTCTCGCATTTGCGCCGCAACATGGTGCACAATCCTCCGAATGACAGCCACATGCGAACCACGCCGCACCGCGAAGACCGCCCGCAGCGGAGCCGGGACATGATCCGGCTGACCATCACGCGCAAGATCGCCTGCGCCGTCGTCGGCATGGTGGTGCTCAGCGTCGGCACCATGGTGTGGTTGACCGGCCAGAACCTGCAGAGCGGCTTCCTCAATTACCTCAACGCTTCGCAGGTTCGCGACCTGGAAGAACTGCGCGACCTGCTTGCGGGGAGCTACCGCGAACAAGGCACGCTCGCCTGGCTGCGCGACGATCCGCGTGCCATGCGTGAGCTGAAGGAAGGCCGCCGGCCGCCGCCGCGCCCCATGAATATCCGGCGTCCGCCTTCCGGCTACGGCCGTCCGCAAATCAACGACAGGCCACCGCCGCGCATTGCAGGACCCGGCGATGGCAGCCGCCCGCTGCCGGAATTCGAGTCACCCGGCGACGATCGTCCGCCTCCTCCTGACGATAATCGTCCACCACCGCAAATGCGCCAGGCAGGTCCGCCCGATCCCTACGGCTTCGGCCCACGCCTCTCCATTCTCGACGAGCGGGGACAGCCCTTGCTCGGCCCGCCGAACCCGACCGCCGGCACGGTGCGCATGATCGAGGTCGACGGTCGCGTGGTCGGCAAGCTCGTCCTCGCTCCCTTGCGCGGCATTGCCAGCGCAACCGACCAGCGCTTCGTGCGCGACCAGGTCCGCGACATGCTGCTGATGGCGGTTGCGTTGGTGATCCTGTCTGCGATGCTTGCCATCCTGCTGGCGCGTCACCTGTTGCGTCCCGTCGCCGCCTTGCGCGAAGTGGCCGGGCAGATTGCGCAAGGGAAGCTGGATGCTCGCGCCCCCGTAATCGGACATGACGAGTTGGCGGAACTGGCGCGCCATGTCAACGAAATGGCGCAGAGCCTCGAAGCCAGCGAGCAGCAGCGGCGCAGAATGCTGGCCGATGTCTCGCATGAATTGCGCACGCCGCTCGCCGTCATCCGCGGCGAGATCGAAGCAATGCAGGATGGCGTGCGGCGCGCCGACCCGGCCTCACTGGCATCGCTGCACGAGGAAGTGCTGCGGCTGAACAAGCTGATCGACGACTTGCACCAGCTGGCCCTGGCCGACGCCGGTGGCCTGCATATTGAATCGCGGTGCATCGAACTCGACGAACTCGTGCAGTCGCTCATCAAGCGCTATCGCACGCGGATGGAAGCGGCAGGACTGGCAATGTCGGTAACTCTTGCGCCCGCCACAGTCCAAGGCGACCCGAACCGCCTCGCGCAGGTCATCGCCAACCTGCTGGAAAACAGTCTTCGCTACACCGACAAGGGCGGAACGATTGCCGTCTCGCTTGCAGTACGCGATTGCATCGAACTGTGTATCGAAGACAGCGCGCCGGGCGTCCCGGAAGGTATGCATGAGCGCCTGTTCGAGCGCCTCTATCGTGCCGACGCCGCCCGCAGCCGCGCACGCGGCGGCAGCGGGCTCGGCCTGGCAATCTGCAAGGCATTGGTAGAGGCGCAAGGCGGAAGCATCAGCGCGATGCCCTCGGCACTGGGCGGCGTCAAGATGCTGGTCCGCCTGCCCGCCGGGGAACAAGACTCTAGGGGAGGATGATGGACCGCAAGAGAAATATCCTGATAGTCGAAGACGACACGAAGATCGCCGCGCTGCTGGTGGACTATTTCAATGCAAGCGGCTATCACACCGAGCATGTCGGCGACGGCCGCAGCGCAGTCGAGCACATCGGCAGCAAACCGGTTGACCTCGTGGTGCTTGACCTGATGCTGCCCGAACTGGACGGGCTTGAAGTATGCAAGACGGTGCGCAAATTCAGCAATGTGCCCATCATCATGCTGACCGCGCGCGTCGACGAGATCGACCGCCTGCTGGGCCTCGAACTCGGTGCCGATGACTACGTCTGCAAACCGTTCAGCCCGCGCGAAGTGGTGGCGCGCGCCAAGGCGCAGTTGCGGCGCGCAGCCGGCACGCTGGCGAAGCAGGAGACGCCGATGTTCGTCGTCGAGCGCAACAGCATGCGCGTCCTCGCCGGCGGCCATGCCTTGCCGCTCACGCCGGTGGAATTCCGGCTGCTCGCCGAGCTGATCGAGCATCCCGGACGCGTCTATTCACGCCAGCAGCTGCTCGATTTCGCCCACGAGGACCAGCGCGCCATCAACGACCGCACCGTCGATTCCCACATCAAGAACATACGCCGCAAGCTGGCAGCCAGCCGGCCTGAACTGGACTGCCTGCAATCGGTGTACGGCGTGGGTTATCGCTTCGAATTTCTCGCATGAGCTCCACATTCGCTCCATCGTTGCTGCACATTGGCAGGGCATCATGAGCATGCCGAATCACTGATCTAAGGAGTTCTTCATGCGAATCCAGTCCCCCCAACCTATCCGGGCAGCGCTGCTGCGTACAGTTGCAATGAGCCTTGCACTAAGCGCTTCCTGCCTCGCCTACTCCCAAGGCCAACCGCCGGGCGGCCCCGGCGGAGAACCGCCGCGCATGGAGTTTGCCAAATCGCTTGGCCTCGATGCCAAAACCGCGAAAGCAGTCGAGCAGATCATGCGCGAGGACCGCGAAAAGCATATGGCGGTGCGTCGTGAAACCGACCAGAAGCTTACCAAGGTGCTAAGCCGGGAGCAGCTCGACAAGCTCCATCAGATGATGCCGCATCCTCCGCGTGGCGATGCGCCGCCGCGCAAGGATTGAACCCGCTTCACAAGGCAGCCGGCGCTGCCGGATACCGCATGCATTCCCGGCACAGCCGGCCGAATTGTTTATTGTGCAACATCAGCCTTCATCGCTGCTGTCGATTAATTCATTTACCCCTTCTTGAAAATTCAAAACCTCGCCCCTATACTTAGCACTCGTTAGGGGAGAGTGCTAACAACCACTCCTTCTGGCTTCAAGATTTTCCACTGCGGCAGTTCTGCGACGTGGACCACGCTTTGCGGCAGACCTGCGGCAAAAATTATAAATCATTGATTATTAAGGAGTTTGTATGAACCTTCGTCCTTTGCACGATCGCGTCATCGTCAAGCGCCTCGACCAGGAAACCAAGACTGCGTCCGGCATCGTTCTCCCGGATGCAGCGGCTGAGAAGCCCGATCAAGGCAAGATCCTGGCTGTCGGCAACGGCAAGATCCTGGAAAACGGCAATGTCCGTCCGCTGGAAGTCAAGGTTGGCGATATCGTCCTCTTCGGCAAGTACTCCGGCCAGACCGTCAAGGTCGAAGGCGAAGAGCTGCTGGTGATGCGCGAAGAAGACATCATGGCAGTCGTCCAGAAATAAGTACGAATTCCCCAAATATTAAGGAGTAAACAACATGGCAGCTAAAGAAGTCGTATTCGGCGATGCCGCTCGTGCCAAGATGGTCGAAGGCGTGAACATCCTCGCCAACGCCGTTAAAGTCACCCTGGGCCCGAAAGGCCGCAACGTTGTGCTGGAGCGTTCCTTCGGCGCCCCGACCGTCACCAAGGACGGCGTTTCCGTTGCCAAGGAAATCGAACTCAAAGACAAGCTCATGAACATGGGCGCGCAGATGGTGAAGGAAGTCGCTTCCAAGACCTCCGACAACGCCGGCGACGGCACCACTACTGCAACTGTGCTGGCACAAGCCATCGTGCGCGAAGGCATGAAGTTCGTTGCCGCCGGCATGAACCCGATGGACCTCAAGCGCGGCATCGACAAGGCAGTTGCTGCTACCGTCGAGCAGCTCAAGACCATCGCCAAGCCCTGCACCACTTCCAAGGAAATCGCCCAGGTCGGCTCGATCTCCGCGAACTCCGACTCCTCCATCGGCGAGCGCATCGCTGAAGCCATGGAAAAAGTCGGCAAGGAAGGCGTCATCACCGTGGAAGACGGCAAGTCCCTGAACGACGAACTCGACATCGTCGAAGGCATGCAGTTCGACCGCGGCTACCTGTCCCCGTACTTCATCAACAACCCGGACAAGCAAGTTGCCGTTCTCGACAACCCGTTCGTCCTGCTGTTCGACAAGAAGATCTCGAACATCCGTGACCTGCTGCCGGTGCTGGAGCAAGTCGCCAAGGCTGGCCGTCCGCTGCTGATCATCGCTGAAGACATCGAAGGCGAAGCGCTGGCAACCCTGGTTGTGAACAACATCCGTGGCATCCTGAAGACCTGCGCCGTCAAGGCTCCGGGCTTCGGCGACCGTCGCAAGGCCATGCTGGAAGACATCGCCATCCTGACCGGCGGCCAGGTCATCGCTGAAGAAGTCGGCCTGACCCTGGAAAAGGCCACGCTGAACGACCTCGGCCAAGCCAAGCGCGTCGAAATCGGCAAGGAAAACACCACCCTCATCGACGGTGCCGGCCAGGCTGCTGCGATCGAAGCACGCGTCAAGCAGATCCGTGTCCAGATCGAAGAAGCAACCTCCGACTACGACCGTGAAAAGCTGCAAGAGCGCGTTGCCAAGCTGGCAGGCGGTGTTGCAGTGATCAAGGTTGGCGCAGCCACCGAAGTCGAAATGAAAGAAAAGAAGGCACGTGTCGAAGACGCGCTGCACGCAACCCGTGCTGCCGTTGAAGAAGGCATCGTTCCTGGCGGCGGCGTGGCCCTGCTGCGTGCTCGCTCCAACATCAAGAACCTGAAGGGCGACAACCCCGACCAGGACGCAGGCATCAAGATCGTCCTGCGCGCGATGGAAGAGCCGCTGCGCATGATCGTCACCAACGCCGGCGAAGAAGCTTCCGTCGTCGTCAACAAGGTGATCGAAGGCTCCGGCAACTTCGGCTACAACGCTGCCAACGGCACCTATGGCGACATGGTCGAAATGGGCGTGCTGGATCCGGCCAAGGTTACCCGTTCGGCACTGCAAAACGCAGCGTCGATCGCTGGCCTGATGCTGACCACCGATTGCACGGTTGCCGAGCTGGTTGAAGACAAGCCGGCTGCTCCGATGGGCGGTATGGGTGGCATGGGCGGTATGGGTGGCATGGACGGCATGATGTAATTGCCCGTCCGAAGGGGCCTGCCCTTCCGACCTGAGTAATGCAAAAGCCCGCGGGATTTCGGTCTCGCGGGCTTTTTCTTTAGCCATGCAATCTGGCTGTCGCGGCTCCTGTTCCCGATGCCGTTGTGTCATCACAACAATCGGGAATGATCAGGATCGAACAACAGCAAACTGTCACTGCCGGGTCACGCGCACGGCTTACAATGCGGCAACCTGAACCGCCTGCTTCGCAAGGCATACGACGATGCCGGGAGTTCGTTGGCGACGCACCGTTGAACACAACAATCAGAATACACATCCAGATGCAACATCCTGCCTTCGATTCCGCTCAGTCGCCGGCCATTCGGTTTTCGCTGCCGGCACGCCGACTGCTCGGCGCGCTCATTGTTGCCCTCTGCGGCGGCATGTCGTTATCCGCTTCGGCAAGTACTAACGACTCCGGCACGGCACCAGAATCGGCAACACCGGAAGACTGGGCAGTGCATGGGCAACTGACCAATGTCACGCAATGGCACCCCTCGTTTCGCTCGCCATACAGCGGTGCCAACAGCCTCGCAGTCAACGGCCGCAGTGAAGAAACGACGGACATCACACTGGCACTGGGCCTGCGGCCATGGAAAGGCGGGCAGCTTTGGATCACACCGGAAATCGACCAGGGCTTCGGATTGAGCAACACGCTCGGGCTGGCCGGCTACTCCAGCGGCGAAGCCTACAAGATCGGTGCCGACACGCCCTATCTGCGCCTGCCGCGCGTATTCCTGCGGCAAGTCTTCCCGCTAGGCGGCACAGAAGAAAAGGTGGAAGCCTCAGCCAACCAGCTGGCCGGCACGAGAACAACCGACAATATCGTGCTGACGCTGGGCAAATTCTCTGCGACCGACATTTTCGATACCAACAGCTACGCCCATGACCCGCGCAGCGACTTCCTGAACTGGTCGGTCATCGATGCCGGCGCCTTCGATTACGCGGCCGATGCCTGGGGCTTCACCTATGGCGCAGCGGCCGAATGGACGCAGTCGTGGTGGACGCTGCGCGGCGGCGTATTCCAGTTATCCAAGGTACCGAACGGCAAGGTCACCGGCGTCGACTTCAGCCAGTACATGGCGGTCGCGGAACTGGAAGCGCGTCACGAATGGGGCGGTCATCCGGGCAAGATCAAGCTGCTCGGCTTCGTCAATCGCGGCAGGATGGGTCGCTACCGGGATGCAGTGCAACTTGCCGCACCGACCGGCGATACTCCCGATACCGCACTGGTACGCCGCTTCCAGTCGCGCCCCGGCATCGCAATCAACGCGGAACAGGAACTGGCGCCCGACCTCGGTGTATTCCTGCGCGCCAGCGCGAACGACGGCAGCAAGGAAGCCTACGAATTCACTGAAATCAATCGTTCGCTATCCGCCGGCTTCTCGCTCAAGGGCGACCGCTGGGGACGGCACGGCGATACGGTCGGCATGGCGGCTGCCATCAATGGCTTGTCCGGCGCTGCACGCGATTACTTCGCGGCAGGCGGCATGGGCATCCTGATCGGAGACGGCCGGCTGAATTACGGTACCGAAAGAATCGTCGAAGCCTATTACTCGCTCCAGGCCAGCCGCTACCTGTCGTTGACCCTCAACTACCAGCACGTCGACAACCCGGCCTACAACCGCGACCGTGGCCCGGTATCGATCTATGGATTCCGCGTGCACGCGGAATTCTGAGCACCGGCCTCGACAACTCGCGTAACCTGATGCGAGTTCACCGCGAGCCGCCCTTCCATGCCGGCTCGCGCTTGTCGATGAAGGCCTGCACGCCTTC
>DASVLM010000224.1:0-11008 GCA_036384875.1 Noviherbaspirillum sp. | reverse complement strand
ATCCTGCGCCCGAAAGCCGGATGTGTGACGAAACGGTTTTCGGCAGCGCGTGTGAAACTGCGCGTGCGCGCCAGCTCGACAAAATCTTCCAACCATCGTAGTTGCATGGTTTCTTCCCCCCCCTGTATTTTTTATGCGCCTTGCAGCCCTCCTCGAAAAAAGGCGGCCTGCGGGCAGCGTTGCGCACGACAAGCGCGACACTATGCGGGCATCTTGATACGTCGTTTGCCGCACGTCAATTCCGGCTTGCGGCCCCAGCCATCATGTCGGCCGTGCAAGGAATTTGTGGGCAAAGGGGGGAAATGGCGCGATGCGCCTGATGCGCGTTAGATGAAAATGATCGCCGCAGCCGCACCAAGAATCAGCGCCGCCTTGGTCAGTTGATACACCGTCCGGTTCCACGCCTTGAAGCGACGCCGATACTGCCCGGCATACCATGACAGATAGAAAAGCTTGTTCACGCCGCCCGTCCGGTCGCCGGTTTCGTTCGGCGAACTTGCGGCCGTCATCATGGTGCGTCCGAGCCAGCGGTTGACGGCTTGCGCCCAGCGGTAGCGCATGGGGCGCTCGATGTCGCAGAAGAGGATGATGCGGCTGCTGGCACTGTCATTGCGCGCCCAGTGGATGTAGGTTTCGTCGAAGATCACCGCCTTGCCGTCATGCCAGGAGTAACGCTGGCCGTCGACCTCGATGAAGCAGCGCTCGCTGTTCGGCGTGACCAGTCCGAGGTGATAGCGCAGCGATCCGGCGAAAGGATCGCGGTGGTGATTCAACTGCGCGCCTGGTGGCAATTCGGCAAACATCGCAGCTTTTACGCACGGAATCCCGCGCAGCAGCGTGACGGTTTTCGGACACCACTGCTGCGCCGAAGGATGGCTCGCGTCATACCACTTCAGGTAGAAGCGCTTCCAGCCGGTCTTGAAGAAGGAATTGAAGCCGGCGTCGTCGTTCCTTTCCGCCGCCTTGATCTTTGCCATGCGCTGCACGTGCAGGGCTTCGTCGCGAATGACCTCCCAGTTTTCTTGCAGCGGTGCGAGTTCCGGGAAACTGTGCAGCGAAAGATAAGGTTGTTGCGGCACGCCGGAAAACCAGTGCAGGAACATATTGATCGGCGCCATGAATGACGAATGATCGAATACCTGGCGCAGCACCGGCAGGCGAACCCGTCCCCTGAAATGGATGTGGCAAACCGAAATGGCATAAAGAGAAACAAGAAACCACTTCATTACGCGCGATCGATACAGCATGCAAATCGGGAAAGAATCCATTGATAACGCGGATCGTCCACAGTCGCATTAAGGAATCGCAAACCGGTTGCCATGCGCCAAACGGCGACAGATTTATCCATGCGGGTTCTGCAAAATCGCTACGCATCGCGGCGGCGGTTTTTGCAACATCGAATCGAAAAAATCCCATGAATATGGGAGACCGGCAACGCAAATATCACACATGCAACGCCAGTGTGAAACATTGCTTTACCAAAGGTGGGAGCGCATGAGAATATTGCACCAGAGCATCAATTTGCCTCACACCCGCAAGCCTGAAGCTCACCTGCATCGGAGGTATGTATGACTGCTGCATTGGATGCGGCGTCAAGCAATAACCTGCAAGACTGTGCTGCCGAATTATTACGGCGAGCCATTGCCTGTTCGGGCAGCGGCATCCTTGTCGCGCGGCTTGCTCAACCTGAATGGCCGATCGTATTTGCCAATCCCGCCTTCTGTCGCATGACGGGATACAGCGCGGAGGAAGTATTGGGCAAAGACTGCCGCTTCCTGCAGAACGACGACAAGGATCAACCGGCGTTGCAAGTCCTGCGCAACGCCATTGCCGAAGGCCGCGAAGCGGATGTGGTGATTCGCAATTACCGCAAGGACGGCTCGCTCTTCTGGAATCATCTGCACATATCCCCGATGCCGTCGGATGACGGCACTATCACGCACTACGTCGGCGTGCTGCGGGACGTCACGGCGGAAACGCAGCACGAAGAATTGCTGACACGGCGCGCGACGCATGACCCGCTAACCAACCTGCCTAACCGACAGTCCACCGCCGACCGGCTTACCGAGGCAATCCACAGTGCCGATGCCGGTACAAGAGCAGTTGGCCTCATCGTGCTGAACCTCGATAACTTCAAGCTGATCAATGACTCCTTCGGCTATAGCGGTGGCGACCAGGTTTTGAAAACTGTCGCGGAACGCCTGCGGCGTGCGATGTCCGACCAGGAACTCCTGTCGCGGCACGGCGTCGATGAATTCGGGGTCATATTTCGCGGTGCGGCGCGCGACGGGGAATCCTTGTCGGTAGCGCTATCGCGCACGGTTGCAGAACCGCTTGTCCTCAATGGTGAACGCGTTCATCTTGCCTGCAGTGTCGGCATCGCACTGTATCCCCAGGATGGCAGCGACGCTGCGGCATTGATCCATTCTGCCGACATGGCCGTGCATCGCGCCAAGGAACTGGGCGGCAGCAATGTCCAGTTCTTTTCCAGAGACTTGAAGGAGCGCATCGCAGCGCGCATGATCATCGAAGCAGCACTGCGGGAGGCTATAGAAAAGGAAGAGTTGCAGCTGCACTACCAGCCGCAGGTAGACCTGCAGACCGGACGCATATCCGGTTTTGAAGCCTTGCTGCGCTGGACCAGTGCAACGCTCGGCGCCATCGAACCGGTACGGTTCATCAGCATCGCCGAAGAATGCGGATTGATCGACGCCATCGGCGAGTGGGCAATCGAACGCGCCTGCCGCGATATCCGGCGGTGGGCCGATGCCGGCCTGCCTCCCGTTCGCGTGGCAGTGAACGTATCACCACGCCAGTTCCGGAATCCGGATTTGGCAAACAGGATCGCCCGCATCATCTCCGCAATTGGCATCGAGACGAGGCAGCTGTCGCTGGAAGTTACGGAAAGCCTTCTGATGCAGGATACGGCGCTGGCCCGCGCGACGCTGATGCGCATCCGGGCGATGGAAATCGACTTTGCCCTCGACGATTTCGGCACCGGGTACTCCTCCCTCGGCTATCTCAAGCGCTACCCGTTCAGTAAAGTGAAAATCGACCGCTCATTTATCGAAAACGTCGCTGTCGACGCTGACGATGCTGCGATTGCCAAGGCGGTCATATCGATGGCGCACAGTCTCGGGATACAGGTCGTGGCCGAAGGCGTGGAAACCGAAGTGCAATGCGAATTCTTGAGTCGCAACATGTGCGATGAAATTCAGGGATACCTGTTCTCCGCAGCAGTGCCGGCATCGGAAGTCGAAACGATGCTGCGGGAAGGGCGCAGCCTGCCTGCGCACCTGCTTCGATTCGTCAAACCGCAACGGACGCTGCTGCTGGTGGACGACGAAGCGAACATTCTCACTGCGCTCAAGCGCTTGCTGCGCAAGGAGAACTACACGATCATTACCGCGAACAGCGCGCCGGAAGGCTTGGCGATACTGGAACGACAGGCCATCGACGTTATCGTGTCCGACCAGCGCATGCCGGACATGACCGGAGTCGAGTTCCTCGGCAAGGTGAAGGAACGCTGGCCCGACACCATACGCATCGTCTTGTCGGGCTATACCGAACTGCAGTCCGTAACCGAAGCGGTCAACAAGGGGGCAATCTACAAGTTCCTGACAAAGCCCTGGGACGATACTCTGCTGCGAGAACAAATTGCAGAGGCATTTCGCCAAAAAGAAATGGCCGATGAAAATCGGCGGCTCAATCTTGAAGTGCAGACTGCCAACTTCCAGCTCGCCGCATCCAACCGCAGGCTTGCCGAGGTGCTGGAGCAGCAACGGCAACTGCTGCTGATGGAACAGGTGAGCCTCGACGTGGTGCGGGAAGTCTTGCAACACATGCCGATGCCGGCCATCGGCCTGGATGATGACGGCATCGTCGCCTTCCTCAACGTCGCAGCACAGCAGCTGTTTGCGGAAGATGGCCTGCAGCTCGGCGACGATGCGCGCCTGGCGATTCCGCAGCTCATTGGCGCCGTCGATGAAATGACTGACGCCGAGCACCGCAGCGTGCAGTTGAAGAACACGACCTGGCGCATGAACTGCCATCACATGGGACAAGGATCGCAATCGCGCGGCAGGATGATTACGCTTTTCCAGGACAAGGCGCAGGCATGAGCAAAAGAGGCTGGCGCCGGCAAAGGGCATTCAAATGAACAACGGAGGAATCGTCCATCCTCTCGGGAGCGACTTGCAGGTCGACACTGCCAGCCGGGATGGCAACAGAAGCACCCCTTCGACTTCATTTGTCCCGGCTGTGTCGGAATACTTCGACGGCTCGCCGGTGCCCTCATTCGCCATCGACCTGAACCATGTGGTTACGCAATGGAACAAGGCATGTGAACGGATTACCGGCATTGCCGCTGCGTGCATGGTCGGAACGAGCAACCATTGGCAGGCGTTCTACAAGTTCAAAAGGCCGACCCTCGCGGACCTGCTTCTGACCGGCGAGCTGGAGCGGGAGATGGAACGCTACTACGGCGACAAATGCAGTAAATCAGCCCTTATCCCTGGCGCCTATGAAGTGCAGGATTATTTTCCGCAACTCGGCGAAAGCGGTCGCTGGCTGCATTTTTCGGCGGCGCCGCTGCGCGACGGCGAAGGCAAGCTGGTGGGCGCCATCGAAATCCTTCAGGACGTGACAAGCCGCAAGAATGCCGAAACCGACCTCTACAACGTCCAGCTGAAGCTGGAGGAACTTGTCGAGCACAGGACTTCGCAACTGGCGCAGGCCAACGAGCGGCTGGAAGAAGACATTCGCCGGCGCGAAACCATCGAGGCGGAGCTGGTGCGCCGCAATGCGGAGCTGACGGAACTCAACGAGAAACTGTCGCATACGCAGCAGCAGCTGTTGCAATCGGAAAAAATGGCTTCGATCGGCCAGCTGGCCGCTGGTGTGGCGCACGAGATCAATAATCCGGTCGGCTACACCTATTCCAACTTCAACGCGCTGCAAGACTATATTGCCAGACTATTCGACATGCTCAATGCCTACGAAGCTGCGGAGCCGGCCATCGCTTCGCAGGAAACACTCGCCGGCATTAAGGCGGTACGCGAACGCATCGAGCTGGATTATCTGAAAGAAGACATTCCCGTGTTGATGGCGGAGTCGCGCGAGGGCCTGGTCCGGGTACGCAAGATTGTCCAGGACCTGAAGGATTTTTCACGTGCCGATGTCGACGCCAGCTGGCAGTGGACGAACATTCACCAGGGTATAGAGTCGACGCTGAACATCGTCAACAACGAGGTGAAGTACAAGGCCGACATTGTGAAGGATTTCGGCAACCTCCCGGAAATCGAATGCCTGCCTTCGCAGCTCAACCAGGTGATCATGAATCTGGTGGTCAATGCTGCGCAGGCAATGGGAAGCCAGCGCGGCGTCATCACCATCCGCACCGGAACTGAAGGCGACCATGTCTGGATCACTGTCTCGGATACGGGAAGCGGCATCCCGAAAGAAATCCTGCCGCGTATTTTCGATCCCTTTTTTACAACAAAACCGATCGGCAGCGGAACAGGGCTTGGATTGTCCATTTCATACGGTATTATTCAGAAACATAATGGGTCGATCGAAGTGGAAAGCGAGATCGGGCGCGGCACGACTTTCCGTATCACCCTGCCGATACGGCATAACGCGTCTTCCGATGACAAGGGCGGTCTCAGATAATTAAATGATTGAGGTGGCAGCCAGTTCCGAACCATCGCGGGCTAAGCCGGCGCGCATACTGTGCGTGGACGACGAGCCCAACATCCTCTCTTCCCTGCGCAGGCTGTTCCGCCCGCAGGGATACCAGGTCTTTACCGCCGAAAGCGGGGCTGAAGGCCTGAAGCTGCTGGAAACCGAGCAAGTCGATGTCGTCATTTCCGACATGCGCATGCCGGAAATGGATGGCGCGCGCTTCCTCGAGCAGGTGCGTGCGCGCTGGCCCGATACCCTGCGCATGCTGCTGACCGGTTATGCCGACATCCAGTCCATTCTCGATGCGATCAACCGCGGCGAGATCTACCGCTACATCACCAAGCCCTGGGACGACAACGACATCCTGCTCATCGTCCGCCATGCGCTGGAACGCAAGGCGCTCGAGGTAGAAAAGCAGCGGCTGGAAGCGCTCACGCAAGAGCAGAACGAAGAACTGAAACTGCTCAATGCCAGCCTCGAAGCGAAGGTGGAGCAGCGCACCGCCGAGCTGAAGCAGGCACACGACTCGCTGGTCACCGCCAACGAAAAATTGAAGGCCAGTTTTCTTACTTCGATCAAGGTCTTTTCCGGCATGATCGAGATGCGCGGCAAAAACCTGGCGGGCCATTCGCGCCGTGTTGCCAACCTGGCACGCAGGATCGCGGTGAAGATGAAACTCGACGCGCAGGAAGTGCAGGAAATCTTCGTGGCGGGTTTGTTGCACAACATTGGCAAGATCGCTTTTTCCGACGAGCTGCTGGCATTGCCGGTCACCCTGATGAAAGGGGAAGCCCTCGGGCTCTACCGCAAGCATCCGCTGCTTGGCGAACAATTGCTGACGGCGCTGGACGACTTGCGCGGCGCTGCCACGATACTGCGTTCGCAAATGGAGCGATTTGACGGCGAAGGCTTTCCCGACCATCTGTCCGGGCTCGCCATTCCAATCGGCGCACGCATACTCGCCCTTGCCAGCGATTACGACGACCTGCAGATTGGAGCACTGGCGCAGCGCCGGCTGCGTCCGGACGAGGCCATCAAGCTGATCATGCAAAACAGCGGCAAGCGCTACGATCCGCAGGTGGTCAAGGCGTTCATCGAGATCATCAACGGCGGCGTGGAAGAAACGCTGAAGGAAATCGAGCTGAGCGCACGCGAGCTGCAGTCCGGCATGGTGCTGTCGCGCGACCTGTTTACCAACGACGGCCTGCTGTTGCTGCCTGCAGACCATGTGCTCGATCATCGCTTGATTCAACAGATCATGACCTACGATGTGGGCGACGACACGCGACTGAAAATCTATGTTCGCGTGGAGAGGAAGGAATCATGAGACGGCTATTGCTGCTCGACGACGAGCCCAACGTATTGCAGGCACTGCAGCGAGCGCTGCGCCAGTGCTTTCCGGCGGGCGAACTGACCGTCGAAACCTTTACCGATCCGGAACGCGCCCTGCTACGCTGTGGTGAAATGGGCTTCGATGTGGTCGTCTCCGATTGCCGGATGCCAGGCATCAATGGAATCGATTTTCTGCGCATGGTGAAAGGCATCCAGCCGGATGCCATTCGCGTCGTGCTCAGCGCATCGACGGAATTTGAAACTGTCATGCAGGCCGTCAACCAGGCCGAGGTTTTCCGGTACATTCCCAAACCGTGGCAGAGCGAGGAACTGGTCGACACCCTCCAACTGGCATTCGCCCGACACGACGAGGTCGCTGAAGAGCGGCGACTTGCGGAAGGGCAGCGCCAGAAGAGCCCCGAGCTGTCGCCGCAGGAACTGGAAGCGCAAAAACTTGAAGCCGAAGAACCGGGCATCACCAAGGTGAACTGGGGACCGGATGGCTCGGTTCGCCTCGACTGACTCTCCAGGCCACGCGGCTTACTCCGGCGGCTCTACCGACAGGAAGACGGTAAACGTCGTCCCCTTCCCTATTTCGCTTTCGACTTCGATGCGGCCGCCGTGCTTGTTGACGATGTTGTAAGACAGGGAGAGGCCGAGCCCGGTCCCTTGCCCAACCGGCTTGGTGGTAAAAAACGGTTCGAAGATGCGTGACAGGTTTTCGGGTGCAATGCCCGAACCGGTGTCGGCAATGCTGACCCGGACCCACCCGTTATCGACACTGGTACGGATCGTGATCACGCCGGACTCCTTGATGGCCTGCGCAGCGTTGACGATCAGGTTCATGAACACCTGGTTGAGTTGCGACGCGAGGCATTTCACCAGCGGCAGGTCACCGTATTCCTTAACGACAGTGGCCTTGTACTTGATCTCGTTATGGGCGATGTTGATCGTGCTCTCGAGGCCTTGGTGCAGGTCCGTCATCTGCCATTCGGTCTCGCCGACGTGGGAGAAGTCCTTCAACGCCTGCACGATGTCCTTGACACGCTTGAGCCCGTCCATCGACTCCCTGACAAGCGCAACAGCATCCTCCTTCAGGAATGCCAGGTCGGCCTGCTTCTTCAGTTGTTCCGCGGAAGCGGCTGCCGGCGTACCGGCGAGCAGCCTGTCGTAGCTATCGATGAGTTCGAACAGCGAATCGACATAACCGCGCAGGCTGTTCATGTTGGAGTTGACGAAGCCGACCGGATTATTGATTTCATGCGCCACGCCGGCGGCCAGCTGGCCGATCGAGGCCATTTTTTCGGATTGCAGCAACTGGGCTTGCGCCTGCTGCAACTTCTCGATCAACAGCTTCTGTTCCTCGCCGGTTTTCTTCAGCTCCTCTTCCATGTTGCGGCGGTCGGTAATATCGGTCAGCGAACCGATGACTTCGACCGGATTGCCCTCACTGTCCCGGATCAGGCGCAGGCTGTCGTGCATCCAGAGGTAGTTACCGTCCCGGGTACGAAAGCGGTATTCGTAAGCGCGCTGCCCCTCGACGAACACCATCGCCAGGCTGGAGAAGATGGTTGGAATGTCATCGGGATGGATGTGGTTGAACCAGAAGTTCGGGTCAGCGAGCATTTCCTCCGGATCGTAGCCAAGCACGCGGGACGCGTTGGCGCTGACAAAAGTCATCTTGAAATCGCCGGTCGGCACGCTGCTGTAAATGATGGCAGGTGTGTTGGCGATCAGGTATTCGTGTCGGGCGTTGGCCTTGCGCAGACGCAGGAGTTCTTCCAGCACTGCTGTCAGCTTTGCGGAAACATCTCCCCTGCCGGTCTGGTCAGGTTGCTGCAGCTTGCCGAACAAGGTCTGCAGGTTACGTGCCAGGACGGTCATCTGGTCGTTGCCATCCAATGGCAACGGCGCGCTGAAATCCCCCAGCACGGCTGCATTCAAGGCCTTTGCCAACATGCGGAAACGCTCTGCGTTCGACGCTGAAGGCACCTCGGTGGAGGGAGGCGGCGCTGCCGACCCGAAGTCCTCGTAATTCATTGCTGTGGGAAAGGCGATGGCATGGATCAAGTATTGCCAAAAAAATGCGCAGCGGCAATAAAAAAACATGCTGCTGTGTAGCAAATTGCCTCTTGAATTGCCGCGCACCGCCCTCACCTGCCACGCTGATGAACTCTTTTTTGCAGGACGAAAGACGTGGCAAGTCAACTTAACGACAAGGTCGATATTTCCCGGATCTTCATTCATTCCACCGACGGGCTCGGTTCCGTTGCGCGGGTATCGTCGCTGGAAGCGGCAAATACGGTGCTGCAGGGATGGGCGCACGGCAAGCCGGAAGCCTCCGGCGAGTGCGACGTGGAGATCGTGTTCGAGGACGGATTGCGCTACCGCGGCCATTACCGCCTGAGCGAGCAGGACAAGAGCGTGTCCCTCGGACGGCATGTACGACGGCGCCTGACGGTGATGGCAAAATCGCAATGTATCAAGCGCAGCCAGCCGCCCGCGAACGATTCCATCATCAGCCCGGACAAGCGCGACCAAGCTGAATGCGCCAAGGAAATGCTGGCGCACTACAACATCTAGCCCGGCACCTTTCAGTGTGCCGGCGCGGCGATGTGGCGGCGGCGGTCCGGCAGGACGCGCCGCTCGGCGGGAGTTGCCCGGCTGGTAACGCGCGCCGAGCGCAACGTGAAGCCCAGCGTCAACAGCAGAATGCCCGTCGCCAGCGCATAAACGCCGATCATCCACACCAATGCCAGCGCGCCCGCACCCGGGAACAGGAAGATAAGGACGCCAAACACGATCGAGGCGACCGCGCTCAGCACCAGCAACCATTCGCCGCCAAGCGTCTTGCGCAGGCGGATCGCCATGGCAATATCCAGCACGCCGCCGACCAGGGCATTGGCGCCGATCAGCAGCACCAGTACCACCAGCGTCAGCGCCGGATGCACCAGCGCGATGACACCCGCCGCTATTCCCGCAATGCCAAGCAGCAGCGGCATCCACCAGTCTTCATGCATCCTGCGGTAGCGTAGCGCAACCGCCAGCGACACCACGCCGCTCAGCAAGGCATAGGCAGCAAACAAGGCAATCAGTCCGAGCAGCGTGAGGCCGGGCATCAGCAACGCGAGCGCACCGAAGGCAATGGCAATGACGCCGCGCAGGACGGGCATCCACCAGGATTGCGTCAGCATTTCTTTCATCTTGCTTACCCTTTCATACGGTCAGCACCCGGTTCCGGAATAGAGCCGAAGAATAGGTCCGGTATAGGACGCGCCCCGGCGAAATTCAAGCGTGAACGGACGTCGCGCCGACACCATCAACATTCTTGTCCTGCGCTGTCAGGAGCGCGGATGCCTGCGGGAACTATCGTTTGCGAATTGACAAGAAGAGCATGGAAGAGATGAACTGCCCATTGATACAAATGTTCAATGACGAACGAAGCAATCGATTCCAACGCGCGGCACGAATACCCGATGAAAACCCATCTCGATAACAGCAAGAACAGCGAACTGGCAATGGCCGCCGTGAAAGCGCCCGCCGGCATGGAACACATGCCCACGGCGTGGCGCGACGACGAAACCTGCATCACGCGCAGCGTGACGCCGGACGGCATCGCAATCTCCTGCTATGAAAACCGGATTCCGGCGTTCGTGGAGACGGCGCTTGAAGAGCGCTACAGCAGCCTCTATTCCTCACTCGCGGCGATGCGCGCCTATGGCGACCTGGCCAATACCAGCGTCTTCCTCGCCACGCGCGACGGTGAAGTGCTGATCCTGTGGCTGTTCCAGCAGCGCGGCAAGATGGTGCGTGTGCTCAACGAAGCAATCACCGTGAGCAAAGCGGAAGCAAGCTGCTTTGCCACGTACGTGTTTGCTGCCTTTCCCCATGTCGAATACATCGCCTTCAATGCTATCGATACCGATATCCGCGAACTCGCCTGGCCGCTGCGCCGGGAAAACGCCACGGACGACAGCGTGCTCGCGCTGCCAGG
>DASVLM010000223.1:0-2240 GCA_036384875.1 Noviherbaspirillum sp. | reverse complement strand
GTCACCACCGCCATCACCGGCAGCAGGTTGAGGAAGGACGCATCCGACTCGTCGGCCTCGACCACGATGTAGTCGCCCTGCCCCAGGCGCGCATTGGCGCCGGCGCTGTTGAGCCGCCCGCCGATCACGAAGGTCGGGTCCAGGCCGCCCTCGGCCAGCACGCTGGCCACCAGGCTGGTGGTGGTGGTCTTGCCGTGGGTGCCGGCAATCGCAATGCCCTGCTTCAGGCGCATCAGTTCGGCCAGCATCACCGCACGCGGCACGATGGGAATATGCTTTGCCCGCGCAGCCAGCACTTCCGGATTGTCCTGCTTGACTGCAGTCGAAGTCACGATCGCGTGAGCACCGGCGATGTTCGCGGCGTCGTGGCCGTACCTGACCTTGGCGCCCAGTTTTTCAAGGCGCTGGGTGGCCGCATTGCTGCTCAAGTCCGAGCCGGAAACCGCGTAGCCCTGGTCAAGCAGGACTTCCGCGATCGCGCTCATCCCGGAGCCGCCGATGCCGACGAAGTGTATGTTTTTAACCTTGTGTTTCATGTCTATCGAGTCAGTTCTTCCAATACCCCGGCGATCCGGTCATTCGCCTCGCGGCGGCCGATGGCATGCGCGGCCTCGGCCATGCGCAGGCAATCCTCGCGCGTCGTCGACTGCAGCAGGGCAGCCAGACGCTCGGGGTTCAATTCGGTTTGCGGCAGGTGGATCGCGGCTTTCTGCCCCGCCATCCACTTCGCGTTGTCGCGCTGGTGCGAGGTAGTTGATGCCACCAGCGGCACCAGCACGCTTGCGACGCCGGCGGCTGTCAGTTCGGATACCGTGATCGCACCGGCGCGGCAGATCACCAGGTCGGCGTCGGCATAGCGGCGCGGCATGTCATTAATGAAATCGACCACTTCCGCCTGCACGCCGGCGTCGGCATACGCCTTGCGCAGGGCGTCGATGTGCTGCTTGCCGGACTGGTGCGTCACCGTCGGACGCACGTCGGCCGGAATGCGCGCCAATGCCGCCGGCACGGATTCATTCAACACCTTGGCGCCGAGGCTGCCGCCGACCACCAGCAGGCGCAGCGGGCCGGTGCGCGCCGGATAGCGCTGCGACGGCGGCGCGACTTCAATGATTTCCTTGCGCACCGGGTTGCCGGTAACGATCGCCTTGTCCTTCGCATTGCCGAAATCGGCCGGGAAGCCGAACAGCACACGCTTGGCGATAGGCGTCAGCGTCTTGTTCGACAACAGCAGTGCGGCGTCGGCATTGACCAGCACCAGCGGTACGCCGCGCAGCTTCGCCATCATCCCGCCGGGCACTGTGACGTAACCGCCCATGCCGAGCACCACGTCCGGCTTGCGGCGACCGATGATGCTGAAGCAGGAGGCGAATCCGCCGATCATCTTGAACACGCCGCGCACGGTATGCGCGAGACCCTTGCCGCGCAGGCCGGCGAAGTCGATCGTGTCCATCTCGATACGATGCTTCGGCACGATATCGCGCTCCATGCCGTGCTGCGTGCCGAGCCAGGACACCTGCCAGCCGCGTGCCTGCATGGTCTGCGCGATGGCGAGTCCGGGGAAGATGTGTCCGCCGGTACCGGCTGCCATGATGAGGAGACGTTTCGTGCGTGTCATACGCGACCTCCACGCATGAGTACCCGATTCTCGTAATCGATCCGCAGCAGGATCGCGAGGCCGACGCAATTGAGCAGCACGCCCGATCCGCCATAACTCATCAGCGGCAAGGTCAGTCCCTTCGTCGGCAGCAGGCCGAGATTCACACCCATGTTGATGAAAGCCTGCACGCCGATCCAGATGCCGATGCCTTTCGCGGTCAAACCGGCGAAGGTCAGGTCCATTGCGATCGCCTGGCGGCCGATTTCGAAGGAGCGTTTGACAATCCAGTAGAACATCAGCACGACGATGCAGACGCCGGCGAAACCGAGTTCCTCGCCGATCACCGCCAGCAGGAAGTCGGTATGCGCCTCCGGCAGGTAATGCAGTTTTTCCACGCTGCCGCCCAGCCCGACGCCGAACAGTTCGCCGCGACCGAAGGCGATCAGCGAGTGCGACAGCTGATACGCCTTGCCCAGTGCATTGTCTTCCTGCCACGGCTTCAGGTAGGCGAAGATGCGTTCGCGCCGCCACGGGGAAAGCACGATGACCATGCTGAAAATCCCGACCAGCGCCGCGCCGATGCCGCCGAACCAAATGCCGTTGATCCCGCCGAGGAAGAGGATGCCCATGGCGATGCAGA
>DASVLM010000222.1:0-10327 GCA_036384875.1 Noviherbaspirillum sp. | reverse complement strand
GCCGCTTCACCGCACCGCCGATGCCCTCGGCCGCGCCGCCGATGCCGCGCGTCAGGCCTTCGATGCTGATGCCGAGCGATTCCGCCACCGAGGCGCCGACGCGCCGCGCGAAGCTCTCGTTGAGCGAGAACGCCGGATCGTCGAGATTGCCGTCGAGCGTGAAGTGGATGGCAATCTGGCCGTTGCGATTCTTCAGTGCGCCCATCACCGCCTGGCGCGGAATGCCCATGAAGGTGCCGAAGCCGCTGCCGGTTGGCGCCAGTTCGAGGTTGTTAAGCGTGATCATGCCGGGCGCGTGCAGGCGGTTGTTGTGTACCGTCGATTTCAGCGAGAGGTCGAGCGAGCCGCGCTTGACGCCGGTTTCGGCCGCCTTGATGAGATAAGGCTGCAGCGCGACCAGGTCGACACCCGCCAGCCGCAGTGAAATATCGGAATTCTTCTGCGCGATCTCGGCCCAGCCGTCCACCGCCAGCCGGCCGTTGCGATGCACGCCTTGCACCATGCCGTCCATCGTGATCCTGGTGCGGCTGTCGAACGCGGGAATGCGCAAGTCGTCGATGGTCATGTGCAATTGTTCGAGGCGCGTCTTGTGCGCCGGCTGGCGCACGCTGCTGTCGAAGAATTCGAGCGCGCCGTCGCGCAGCTCGATGCCGCCGATGGTCACCGGCGGCGCGGACGAGGGCGCGGAGGCATCCTGCGCGCCGGGTTGCGCCTGCTTCTCCAGCAGGCCGGGCAACAGATGCAGCTTGCCGTCGCGGGTGCGCCACACCGACACGTATGCCTTGTCGATGATGATGCGCGGCACGTGCACCTGCGCCGACAGCAGGCCGGCGAGGTCGGGTTTGACGATCACCCGTTCGGCGCGCAGGGCGTCTGCCGCCGGCCAGCCCTGCGGCGCGCGGATGCGCACGCCGCGCACTTCGATGGAGGACCAGCCGACTGCGATTTCCCCGACTTCGCTGTCGGTCCCGAGCGCCTGTTCCACTTGGCCCTTGAGCGCCCTCGTGGCGAAATGCAGGCCGGCGGAAGCAGCCGCGGCCAGGGCGAGAGCCACGGCGCCGCCAATGGCGAGTGCGCGCTTTGCAGAAGTCTTCATTGAGGCCGGACGATGGTTGCGTAAGTTGCGTAAGCGCAGAAGCTTAGCATTGCCGGCAAGCCTGCGGGAATGAGCAAGGACAGGCTTTCAATTTGCAGGGGTGTTCAGTGCCTGTTGCGCCCAGGCGAAGGCGGCGCTGCGCGTCGGTTCAAGGGAGTCGAGCGGGATGGCAAGCCGTTCGGCAAGCTGTGCCACCTGGCCGGCGCGGCCTTTTTCCAGCGCCAGCGCCAGCATCAGGAAGCGGCCGTACGGGCCCTCGCTGCGCAACAGCACGTCCGATATCCGGTCCGCCAGTTGCATCTGCGACAGTACGCGCGGCATGGGCATGTTCAACAGCACGTCGAACAGCGACAGCAGCCCCACGAGGAACAGCTCTTCGCGTTCCGATGCGGACAGTCCCGGCGCCGCCAGCGTTTCGAGGCAGCGGGCGCGGGTCAGCGCGACTTCCAGGAGCGATTCGTCGCGCTCCTGCTTTTTCCCCATGCGGAACATTGCCACCATCAGCCAGCGATAAAGTTGCGCGCGGCCCATCACCATGATCGCCTGGTTGATGCTGGTGACAGTGGTCGCCAGCCCGGTCGCGGGCGAGTTGGCCCATCGCAGCAAGTGGAACGCGATGCCGGGGTCGCGCTTGGCGACTTCCACCAGCTCCGGCAGCTCCGCGTCGCGCCGCAGCAGGTTCAGCATTTCGAACGAGGCGAGATGGCTCTCCGACAGTTCGCCTTCCGCATCGGCGTCGTCGCGGATGCCGAGGAAATCGCCGAGGCAGTATTCGAAACCCCAGGACATGCACATGCGCTGCTCGGCCCAGGAATGCACGCCTTCCGCCGCCAATGCCAGTTTCGGGAAATGCGCGCGCAGGTCGCGCACCATACCCTGCAGGTTGGGCAGCAGGTATTCGGACAGATCGATGAAGGCGAGGTCGGCTGCACGCAGCAGCGGAAGGTCGGCATCCGACATCGTTGCGCCGGCAATCGCGGTGCGGAAGCCGGCGTCGCGCAGCGCCAGAAGCCGACGCGCCATTTCCTCGCGCGTCAGCGTTGCGTGGTGCAGGTCCATCAGCAGGCAGGTATGCGGTGCCTGCAGCGGCAGGTGGCGCTTGAACACCATCGCGTCGGGCGAAATCGGAATCACCGCCATGCGCCGCTGCGCGAATTCAACAATGCGCTCCCCGTGCAGCGCTTCAAGAAACAATGCCTCGGGGTAGGGCCGATGGTTGGCGAGCGCCTTCGGCAGCAGGCGATAGCCGCACAGGCGGTTGCGCGCATCCAGGATTTCCTGCCGCAGCACGATACCTTCGGGAGGTGCCGCCTCCTGCGCCGGCGCTACCTGTGGCTGCGTCGCCGCAGGCGCGGGTTTTGTTTTCGGCGGGTCGTACCAGGCTTCCTCCTTCTTGCCAAAAAGCCGCTGAGGAAAGTAAGCCGGTTCATCGATTGCTCCGTTGGAATTCAATGTCGATCCCGCTGCGGGGACAAGCGCAACAGCGTTTGATGCGATTCATGAGAATGGGAAATGTCTGCGTGCATGCGGCGCCGGCAGGAATTCTCCCGTAGTTGGGAATGACGTTTTCTCCGACAGTGCATGTGCTATCAACATAGCTGCCGGTACTATAAAGTGCAAGCGGAAAATGTTGTGTCTCGGCACTGCTTTTGCCCTGCTTGAGTTGCATCACGCGCAGTTGTCGGCAAAGAAGCTTTTCCGCTCTCGTGCCTGTCCAACATGGCATGGAATTCTTCGATTTCTTGTCCCGGGCATTCGGCCTCGACGTGGAAGTGCAGGACCTCGATGTCATGCAGATGGTGCTGCGCGCCTGCATGGCATTCTTCTTCACGCTGCTCGTCATCAAGGGCGGCAAGCGCCGCTTCATGAGCAAGGCCGCGGCCTTCGACGTGGTGATGGCCATCATCCTCGGTTCGGTGATCAGCCGCGCGGTTAACGGCAGTGCGCCGGTGCTGCCCACGCTCGCCGCGAGCGTCGCGCTCATGCCAAGTCGTTCGCGATCCCGCCGGCATGGACCGATGTCTGGATCAGCCCGTGGACCAACGGCCACATCCAGGCCATCGGAGGCGATGCACGCGGCCGCCAGCAGTATCGCTGTCATCCACGCTGCAGCAGCGGGCACGACAGGAATTGCATAATGGACAGCCCGCACAATGTCATGAATAATCCGCTCACCACTACCATGTCCACGGAAAACGCATGATCCTCGAACTCGCAGACATTCGCATCCAGCCCGGCAAGCAGGCCGAATTCGACGCCGCCATCCAGCGCGGCATCGCCGAAGTCATCTCCAAGTCCAAGGGCTTCAAAGGCTTCAAGGTCAACAAGGGCATGGAATCGCCGGAACGCTACGTCCTGATGATTTTCTGGGAAACCCTGGAGAATCACACCGTCGACTTCCGCCAGTCGCCCGCCTTTGCCGAATGGCGCGCCATCGTCGGCCCGTATTTCGCCAACCCGCCTGTTGTCGAACATTTCACCCTGCTGGCAAAATCGGATTAACATCCTTGAAACAAATTTCGGCGCCGCTGAAATGCGATGATATGATCTTGGTTCGAAGCAACTACCGTCCCGATTTGCAACGCATCCTTCCCTGCCGGTGAGGTCTAACCATAATGTCTTTCAACGCTGACGTCGTCGTACTGGTGCTGTTCGCCCTGGTGGCCGCGAACGTGATCGGTGTTGTCGCTTATGCACTGGCCGTGAAGGTCAAGGCCCGCCGCAAGGCGCGCCATATCCAGGCGATCCGGGCGGTCATCCTCGATTATTTCAAGCGCAGCGGCGTGGAAGTCTCGGTCAGCTGCACCGACCTCGGGCAGGGGAAGTACACCGCGATGGTGGAATCGGAGCCGATGAAGCGCTTCCGCCTCTCCCACATCATCGAAATGACGCTGCGCGAGCATGTCCGCCGCAGCGTCAGTGTCAACCTCGACAAGATCTACTGGCGGTTCCCGGTCAAGCAGGCCCAGGCGCAGGCTGCCCAGCAGGCGGCGGCCCAGGCGCAAGGCGCGCAGGCAGCCGAGGCCAAGCCGGAAGATACCGAGTCCGACGATTACATCAACGAAGGTCTCGAACACTACCGGCACATTCCCAAGCCGGAAGTCGAGGAACTGCCTTGGGAACAGTTCGAGCAGGTCGCCAGCAGCATCAAGAAAGACGACGCAGCGCAGTAATCGCTTCCCTGGCCGTCCCAGGTATTTCCGCTCCTTGCCGCCGGTGCTATCCCGACTCCGGCGCCGCCATTCCCCCCCTGTAAAACTCGTAACCCCGCGTAACCTTGCTCGCGCGACACACCTCCCCGCTATAGCTTGATGGCGTCGGCATTGCCTTGTATGCCATCAACAATGTCTTCAACAAGCCCGTTTCCATTCGCCCCCTGAAATCTACCGGTCGTCGGCAAACAGGTTGGGCACCGGAAACACCCACTATATTGTCCACACCGGCTGCGCACGGTGTCGCCCAAGTCCGGGAATCAACATGACAACAAAGTTCACATCATCCGCATTTCCTGCTGCGCTGCTTGCAGCGCTCGCCCTTTCCGCCTGCGGCGGCGGAGGCGGGTCCACGACGTCTGCCACGACCACGACGCCGACCGTGCTCGGCGCCTCCACCGTCTCGGGCACAGTCACCGGTTTCGGCAGCGTGATCGTCGACGGCACGCGCATCGACGACCATGCGGTCACTGCCGGCGTTGAACTGGAAGACGGCTCCGTGGTGCCGACGGAATTGAAAGTCGGCCAGCACGTCGACGTGCAGCATGACGGCAATTTCGTCGCCACGCAGGTCCGTGTCGGCACCGAAGTCGAAGGCATGGTCGACAAGGTCGATACCGCCGCCGGTTCGCTCACCGTGCTCGGCCAGAACGTGCTGGTCAATACCGATGCCACGCTCGGCCCGGTTACCGTGTTCCAAGCGCCCTACACCCAGTTGTCCGACGTGCAGGCAGGGAATCTCGTCGAAATCCACGGCCTGCTGAAAACCGATGCGACGGGCAAGCCGGTGGTGCAGGCCACGCGCGTCGCGAAGAAGACTGCCGATGCCTGGGACCGCGTCAACGGCACGGTCTCCGAGCTTTCCGCAACCGCGAGCACCTTCAAGCTCGGCAGCCTGCTGATCAACTATGCCGACGCGAAGGTCATGCCGACTGGCGTCACGCTCGCCAATGGCCAGGAAGTGCGCGTCTCGATTCCCGCCGATACTGCGACGAGTGGCTCCACTACCGCAGTCAGGGCGAAGTTCATCAAGGTGCGCGACCGCAAGGCTGAATCGCAGGGCAAGGAAGTCGAGCTCGGCGGGCCGGTCTCGTCGCCGGATGCAACGGCTCTTGCCTTCGTCGTCAACGGCACCAAGGTCAATGCCTCGGCTGCGAAGTTCCTGCAACCCGGCAAGGCCTTTGCCGACCTGAAGGCCAATACCTATGTCGTGGTCAAGGGCAGCTTCGGCAGCGACCAGGTGCTGAAGGCGACGACCATCGTCATCCGTGGCATCGACAGTGACAAGGGTGCGGAAACCGAACTGCACGGTTCCATCCTGAACTATGTTTCGAATGCCGACTTCACCGTGCGCGACGTGCATGTCGATGCCAGCGTGGCGACGATCGATGCCGCAAGCTGCGGCACTACGCCGCTCGCCGACACGGTGCAGGTGGAAGTGCTCGGCAGCCTGACCTCGGCCGGCGCAGTGAAGGCCACGCTCGTCAAGTGCGAACCCGTGAAGGATGACCAGTCGGTGCTGGCGCGCCTCGGTGTCGCCGCCAAGATCGACATCGCGACGAAGACGCTGACGCTCAGCACGGAACGCGGCACGTTGAATGTGCAGTGGTCCTCGAACACACTGTTCGTGCGTGCCGACACCAGCACGCTCGACGGCAAGAAAATCGTTGTGGAAGGCGTGATGGAAGGCACCACGTTCAAGGCGACCAAGATCACGCTGACATCGAATTAACCAAGGGCTCTCCCCGTTCCCGCACCGATGGGTGAAGTACACCCGTCCGTGCGGGATTTTTTTTGCGTGAGCAGTATTGCGCTTGTTTGCGATTGCCAGAGGACAAGGGCGGGTTGCCAGTTTCAGGAAGCAGGCGTAACCTGAACATATCAACGTTACTCGCAAGCATTCCGCCGCTGCCCACAAGGCCGGCGCGTCGGAAGTCTCGCACCCCTTCGCATGACAACTCTCAAGCAACCCGATATCAAGTTGCGCCCGCTGGAGCGCAACGACCTGCATTTCGTCCACCAGATCAACAACAACAGCAACATCATGCGCTACTGGTTCGAAGAGCCGTATGAAGCGTATGTCGAGCTGGTGCAACTGTACGACCGCCACATCCACGACCAGAGCGAACGCCGCTTCATCATCGAGAACGATGCCGGCGACCTCGTCGGCCTGGTCGAACTGGTGGAGATCAACTACATCCACCGCCGCGCCGAGTTCCAGATCATCATCACGCCCGCCTGGCAGGGCAAGGGCTATGCGCTGCATGCGACGCAGCTGGCGATCGAATATGCCTTTTCGGTGCTCAACCTCTACAAGCTGTACCTGCTGGTGGACAAGGAAAACCACAAGGCCATCCACATCTACGAACGCTGCGGCTTCCGCCATGAAGGCGAGCTGATCGGCGAGTTCTTCGTCAACGGCATCTATCGCGACGCGATACGCATGTGCATCTTCCAGCAGGACTTCCTCCAGTCGCGCCACAGGCGCGAGCCCGCCGAGCGCCTCACATAGCGGGAACTCGTGCTGTTGAAATTCTGACTAACCTGACCGCTTGCACTTTTGCGACATTCCGTCAGTCAGACCAACAGCACTACGGAGGCTAGAACATGCAGGACCGCACCATCACACCCGGCACGCCGGGTGCGGCTCCCCCTTTGCCGCAACACAATGACATTCCATCCCTCGCGCCGGCATCGCTGCCGCCGCAGGGCTATGCGGATGCCTATCGCACCGGCAGCGCCGGCTTGAGACCAGCGTATTCCAACCATGCCGACAGCGCCCTGCGACGCAGCAGCGGCACGCGGCAACTCGTCACCGCGCTCGGCTGGTTCAGTATCGGGCTGGGCATTGCGCAGCTGCTTGCGCCGCGCACCATGGCGCGCGCCATCGGCGCGCCGGAAAGCACGAATGTCATGCGCACCGTCGGTGCGCGCGAGGTCGCCGCAGGCGTCGGCATCCTGAGCCGGCGCGAACCGAGCGGCTGGCTGTGGGCGCGTGTCGCCGGGGATGCGATGGACCTCGCGCTCATCGGCGCAGCGGCGCGCTCGCGTTCGTCGCAGCGCAGCCGCCTTGCGGTCGCCGCCGCCGCCGTCGCGGGCATTGCACTGGTGGACGTGCTCGGCAGCATGCGGCAGTCGCGCGAGCAAGCGCGGCGGTTCGACTCCGGCGACACCGGCGCGATGTATATCTCCAAGAGCATCAGCATCAATCTGCCGCCGGAGGAGTGCTATCGCTTCTGGCACGACTTCGAAAACTTCCCGCGCTTCATGAAGCATCTCGAATCGGTCCGCATCGTCGGCGAGAATCGCGTGCACTGGAAGGCGAAAGCGCCGGCCGGCACCTCGGTGGAATGGGATGCGGAACTGGTGGCCGATCAGCCGGGAAAATATCTCGCGTGGCAATCGCTGGACGGCGCCGACATCGACAACTCCGGCTCGGTGCGTTTCGTGCCCGGGCCGGGCGGGCGCGGTACGGTGGTGCGCGTCGATCTTGAGTACCGTCCGCCGGGCGGCACTGCCGGTGCATTCGCGGCCAAGATGTTTGGCGAGGAGCCGGAGCAGCAGATCGACGAAGACCTGCGCCGCTTCAAATGGCTGATCGAAACCGGCGAGATTCCCACCACCATCGGCCAGCCGTCGGGGCCGCGCGGCATGGTGAACCGCCTCTTGTGGAGAAAAGGAGAACCGGGATGAGAGCGAACTGCTGGATGGGCAAGCACGACGTGCGCGTGTTGAACGTTCCCGATCCCGAGATCCTGAACCCGCGCGACGCCATCGTGAAGATTACATCGACCGCGATCTGCGGCTCCGACCTGCATCTCTACGACGGCTTCGTGCCGACGATGGAAAAAGGCGACATCCTCGGCCACGAATTCATGGGCGAAGTGGTCGAACTCGGCTCCGAAGTGAAGAACCTGCAGGTCGGCGACCGCGTCGTGGTGCCGTTCCCGATCTCTTGCGGGCGTTGCTTCTTCTGCAGCGAGCAGCTTTACTCGGTGTGCGAAAACTCCAACCCGAATGCCTGGATGGCGGAAAAGATGTGGGGCCATTCGCCGGCCGGCATCTTCGGCTATTCGCATCTCACCGGCGGTTATGCCGGCGGCCAGGCGGAGTATGCGCGCGTACCCTTCGCCGATGTCGGCCCGATCAAGATCCCCGACGGGATGTCAGACGAGCAGGTGCTCTTCCTGTCGGATATCCTGCCGACCGGTTACATGGCCGCCGAAGCCTGCGACATCCGGCCGGGTTCGATAGTGGCGGTGTGGGGCTGCGGCCCGGTCGGCCAGTTCGCGATCCAGAGCGCGCGCCTGCTCGGTGCCGAGCGCGTGATCGCAATCGACCGCTTTCCCGAGCGCCTGCGCATGGCGCGCGAGAAGGGCGGCGCCGAAACCATCGACTACGAAGAAGTAAACGTGCTCGAAGCGCTCAAGGACATGACCGGCGGACGTGGTCCCGATGCGTGCATCGACGCGGTCGGCATGGAAGGCCACGGCTTCGGCATGCTCGCTGCGTACGACCGCATCAAGCAGGCGATGATGATGGAGACCGGCCGCCCGATCGCATTGCGCGAAGCCTTGATGGCCTGCCGCAACGGCGGCGTGGTATCGATTCCCGGCGTGTACGGCGGCTTCCTCGACAAGATGCCGATCGGCTCGCTGATGAACCGTTCTCTGACGATCAAGACCGGGCAGACGCATGTGCAGCGCTACATGAAGCCGCTGCTGGAGCGCATCCGGCATGGCGAGATCGACCCGACTTTCGTCATTACGCACACGCTCTCGCTGGACGATGCGCCGTATGCCTACGACATCTTCTGCAACAAGCAGGACGATTGCATCAAGGTCGTGCTGAAGCCATAACTCAGGACGTGGGCTGCGCCATGTACTTGCGTACGATCGCGTCGTAAGTACCGTTACGGCGTATCGTGCGCAATCCTTCGTTGAAGCGGTCGCGCAGCGCCGGATCGCGGAACACCGCCTTGCGTGGATTGGGTGGAAAGATGTGGTGGAATTCGACCGGTTGGCTGCCGTCGATGCTGGGTCCGAGCCGGGCGCTGAAGTAGCGGAAGATCAATTGGTCGCCCACCACCACGTCGACGCGTCCGGTGAAAAGCATCTTGTCCTGCGTGATCTGCTGCGGATATTCCTTGTAGTCGGGATGCGCCGCCGCGACGGCCTTGAAGCGCGGGCCGAGTATTACGTTGGCATTCTGGAATGCGGCCACCGAATACGCGAGCAGGTCATCGATGTTCCTGAGTTCGATGTGCCGGTTGGCGAGAGTGACGGCGACGTTGCGATAGATGAGGTAGGGATCGGAAAAATAATCGTTGCCGCCGATGCCTTCATCCACTGAGAGCATTGCGTCGATCTGTCCTGCGCGCAGCAGGGCGAGCGCACGTGCCGGCGGAAAGTGCAGCGGCACCATCTTGCAGCCGCCAGCAGCGAGCGCTTTTTCCGCAATTTCGAATTCCATGCCGCGGTCGTCGGATTCCATGATGTAGGGCGGCTTGGACAACCCCATGCCGACGCGCATCTCGATCGGCGCCGGATGCGGCCGTTCCGCCGCTTGCACCAGCGCGCAGCAGAAGCAGGAAACAAGCAACAGAAAGCGAAAGCGCATCGACATCCGATCGATATTGACAGAACACAACACGATTATAGAAGGCGCAATGAGGCGCAGGCTGCAAAATTTTCATGCACCTCGGTCATGCACTTCCGTGGTGCGAAATATGTTTTCAAATAGCGTCGGGATGTGCGGTCGATGGCCTGTTCTTTGCCGCTCGCGCACGCAAACCATAAGCAAGCACGCTCGATTGCGCCACGATGTTGAGTGACACGACGCCGGCAAACAGCTTGCTCTTCACCACGAACAATGCATACATCAGCGTGACGCAGGCGATCGCAATCCATCCGCCCCACGACAGCAGCGAGATGGAGCGGCGCGCTTCAGGGTCGCTCCGATATTTGAGAATCTGGGGAAGATAGAGCGCCGATGAAGTGACGCCCGAGATGCCGTACAG
>DASVLM010000221.1:0-9744 GCA_036384875.1 Noviherbaspirillum sp. | reverse complement strand
ATGCATCAGATCAGAGGCCGGTTCGGAGGGGAAAGCAAGCCTGCCAACATGTTCCTCGGCACTGCGTTGAGCAATAATTTCCACGAGAACTCGCACTTCGCCAAGACCGAATCGTGGATCGAGCAGGCGCTTCCGCAGGCAAAAACATCTGTGATTTCATACACGGTGGAGCCCCAGTTCGGTACCGTCCCGACCTATATCAGCAATCGAATAGCAAATGCCAACGGCAGAGACGACACCTGGAAGCAGGAGATGACCGCTTGGTGCGAACAGGCTACGCCTTCACAGTACATCACGACCTTCACGCATTACTATATCGATGACAAATTGCGGTTGCGCAGCAATGGCCCGATATCCAAGACATTGAGCGCCGAGGTTTGAGGTTGCCCGGGCATCGCGGCACGATGCCGAGCTATCTGGCTCCATGGTTGTGCTACAAGTATTTGACGCCGAAGTATCGGGGCCATGTGAAGCAGGCGGCGGACACCAAATAGGTGTTTCACCTGCGCTCGGCTGCGAGCATCGCCCGCCTCCTTGGCCGGTTCTAGCTGAAATGCGGATTGCCGGTCAGCGCAAACCGTTTGAATTCTTTTGATGAGAATGGTTTGCGCCACAGGTCAATGCAACTCTGCGACAATCGGCGAAATCACGCGCTTCAAACTCTTGCGCACGTCTTCAATGCCCGGATTGAAATCGGCTCGTCTCAAGACGAAGAAACTCTTCCGCGCCGGCGCCATCGTTTCGAAAAATCTTTCCAACAAAGCGTGCAATACCTTCTCGATCTCCTTGTCCCGCACCAGGCCATGGCGTTGAAATGTCGTTTCCCACCATGTTGGATCGGCCCAAATCAGGTGGCCATGCAAAGGCCATCCTTTGGCGTCGCAGTGCAGGTGGCGCCAAAAGACATCCTTGCCGGCTTGCTGCCATTCGGGGAGGTAAGCCGCAATCATTTCACCAAAAACCTCGTCCGTTCCGTGCATGGGCGAATTGATGAAGACATAACCGTGTGCGCTGAGCAGGTCCGTCATGCGAGCAATATAATGATCCAATGAAAGCGGGCTTACATGCTCCAGGATATCCATGCAAAGAATCAGATCATATGATCGGTCGAATTTTAGGTCGAGGAAATTGCCAAAGCGGATATTTTGGTAGATGTTCGGATAAGCAAGCATGAATGCCCGGTGGCTGACCTCGACCCCGCATACGTCGATAGACCGTTCAGCCAACAGGCTCAGCACCGACCCCGAGAAACATCCCAGCTCCAGACAGCTACGCGCACCCAGGCCCTCGACAATCGATGCAGTCACACGCTTGTCGAGATCGATTTTCGGCGCCCACACGCCCAGGCTGTCGTAGTAGCGATGCTTCATGATCATGGATTCGATCAAGGCAAAATCCTCGTCCCTGGGAGCCAGGTAGATCAACATGCCGGCTTCATTCACGAAGTATTTGTCGGGATAGATCTTCGTCAAATCCGGCAAAACCACCGTATTTTCCAGCGTCGGCGGCAATTAAAACTGGAATTCGTCGGACGCGATCATTTTGCGGACAAGTTCCGACAAAGGGGTTCCGTGCTGCAGGTCCAAAATTCCGGATTCAAGCCCGGTTTTTTCGGCATCACGTCCCAGGATGCCCAGATATAGCGAGCTTACGATTTCACGGAATGAGAGACCAAGCGGTTCTTCCGGCTTGTAGTCGCCATGCCGGAAAAGCTTGAGCCAAAGCTTGCGCAAAAAATCCTTGGGGCCTCCCAAGTAATTCCTGGACCGCATAACTTGGCGCGACATTCTGGTGAGCATAGGTAGGGCCGATTCCGTCTGATTGGACATTAAACTGAGGAACTTGATAAATAGAGTCTCGCATAAACTGGACAATCCACAGTGCCGCTTGCCGGGCGAACTCTAGCCGGGCCGAAGATGGTAGCTGCTGCGCAAGGAGTTCCGCAATCCGCCTGGGAAAAAATAATATAATCTTGGCCACCGATACGCGTGGCTGCCCCAGCATCTCAGCTAGCCGTAACTTCTTGACTTCCACGCTCTGGATACCCGATTCCGGGGAGAACTGGAACGGCGTGTGGCTGTCGTGTAGCGGGGCCAGGTCAAACACCCGGTCATCTTCAACGAATTCCCCGAGTTCAAGGCCAAGGATCGCGTCGGCAAACAGGGCGCGCACCTGCTTCTTTGTCTCGCGGCTTCCCTTCATGTAAAGGCTGATTTTTCCCTCGTCTTGCGAGTAGACGAAAATGATTTCAAATGCCGGGTGGCGGGCCGAACGCTTGAAATTCGGTCCATCCCATTCGATGCTGGCATGGACATAATCTTCAGGGTAGGCGAAAAAGTAATCCAGCTTGCCGCGCTTGTACACCTCAACGGTGCAATTCTTGCCGCGCCCTTCCGTGTTGAAAAAGTGCGTGCTCAACACCTTTTCGAGATTCCGAATGGCCGGATCGTCCACCCGTGCAGGTGACCGGCTGACCGTGCGGCATTCGTTCCACTGGTTCAGGCTGATAACGTCGGCCCGGTAAAACGCGCTCGCAGCCGGCCAATATTTCGGCCTCTCCAGGAATACCCAAAACGATTTTTGGTGCAAATCCTCCAGTCCGTCCAGAGTTTCGGCCAGGTTTTCCCCATGCCATTCGGCCTCGTCCAAGATCGCTTTTACCCCGCCTTCGCAAGCCAAGGCGTCAATTTCCCGGAATTCCCGCTCCATGTCGCTGCGCAAGGCATCCGGCAAGGTAAGCCATGCTTGATAAATCGGCTCGATCTTGGTTTCGGATATAGCGCCGAGGTCATGTTCGGCAAGGACGCCGCGCTTGTCGAAGTAGCGCTTCAGCATGGCATTGGGGGCAAGGCGGAAGAACGATTTCGGGGAATATTGCCGCGCCATATTTATCACTCTTAATGAGGGGAGTTGTCGATTTGGAATATACCGGAATTTACAGTACATTATTGCACTTGGTACGCTCCTCGTGGATACGCAGTCGGTAGGTGGCGTACCGGCCAGCGGCAGACGTTCAGCTTTGGTACCGAACTGGTTGAAGTATGATTGCAACGTCGCATTGGGCAAAGCTTTAGCATTGGGTTTGGCCGACATAAAATCCAGTTCCGACAGTTTAACCGCCCGTGCCATCCTCAGTGTTCTTGCTCTGGCAAAAGGCGAATTGAAGTTAGGAGCAATGCTCTCCCAGTTGGATGATTCGGAGCTGGATGAATGGATAGAGCACCGCGTTGCCTGGTCTGAGCTGTACAACAAATAAAAATTCGACTGTCGCTCAACGGCGGAAGCTTGCTAACGGCCCAAAGCGGCCCTTTTTAATCTAAGATTTTACAATCCGAATTGTTTCCAATGACGACCCGTTCGAAAAATCCCAAACCCAAGGAGCGGAGAAATCTGTCATTAAGCACTGTCACAGCAGTTCTTACAGAGGCTGGCTATCGCTGTGCGGTACCAACATGTCGAGGAATCCTTGCGCTCGATATGCATCACCTTTGGGAAGTGAGTGGTGGTGGTGGTGATGACATTGCAAACCTAATAGCGCTGTGTCCGACATGTCATGCTCTGTATCATCGGGGAACGATCTCGGCGGAATCTATCTACGCATACAAGGCAATGCTCGTTGCCATCGGACGAGCTTTTGATGTTGATGCAATTGACCGTTTGTTGTTTTTGGATGTGTGCCGAAAAGACTTCCTTGTTCTTTCCGGCGACGGTGTCCTTCACTTTTCGCGACTAATTGCGGCTGGATTTGTTGACGTAGAACTGAAAGCAAACAACGCTTGGCAATTGGTTACTTATGCCGTCAATATTAGCCCTAAAGGAAAAATGCTGATTCATGCGTGGAAGAACGGAAGCCGGACTGACATTGCAGACGCTTTAGGTCAGGCATTGCCGGACCACGCAAGCAAATCGAATTAGCAACATATTTCGGCAGACGACTAACGGCCAAGAGCGGACGATCAGCTGTGAAGGCTATTTGATAGGGAATCACCACTGATGCCTATATCACATCGTTCCACACTGACCAGTAAATGGACCGGCGAACTTGGTGTCGAAAGCCGGATAGTTCCATGCCCCGAAGGTCCTCTTCGGGTCGTTTGCCACCAATACGCGACTGCAAAAACTGACATTTCACGGACCGCATTTCGCAGCGCCGGTAGGGCAATGGATTGCGCCGTATAGGAAAGTAGCAAACGTGAGACGCATCTATCGAGGTGTGACGCAAAAGCGTTCGTCGCAATCCATCGCGCCCCTTGCTCACGGCTTCTTAAGCGCAACAATAACAAGCCAAAGCATGCCCGCGACAAAGCATCCAACCATGATAAGCGCGCCGCGATGTTTCCTGTGCCAAGGCAGCCTTTGCGCCAGTTCCGGGTCAGTGAGTTCCGGGTTGAGCCTGATGAATTGTCTGGCGAATGCGGTATTGCCAAACACAATATCCGCGACGCCTTCGTCCCATTTTGCAAGCCTGATCGGCAAGCTTTTCCTGGCCCACCAAATGGCCAGGCAGGCACAGGCCGCCAGCAGGGTCGTACCTGCCCCCTGCGAAGACAAGCCTGCCCTCAAGGTAGTGAGCACGCCAATCAATAGAGACAGATAGATGAAAAAGCGGATGATCGACATGAGCGGATGCCCATGCAGGATCAAGCCGGCTAGATGCGCGCTCCCTTTATGGTCGCTGCAAATCGGGTAGGCAAATCTCAATTTCCGAGTCGTGATCGTTGCCACGACGAAGTAATAGTCGACCGAATCCACCGCCGTAAAGGAAACCGGGACCGGCGCCAGGTCTTTCTTGCTGCAGCATTGCGCGCAGCAATTCGGCCAAGCCATGGATTCATCCATGATGACACGGACTCGATTCGAATGAATCAGTGCCTTCTCCGCCAACTTGGTATTGCTGGCCGGGGCCGGGTCGACTTTTCCTACTCCGGTCAGGGCCTTGAGTCGCGCGTGCGCCTTAACGTGCCCTTGCGCAGCCGCTTTTTCATACCATGCGATAGCCTGGTGCCAATCCTGCAAAACACCCCGGCCATATTCGTACATTTCTCCTAGCGCTGCCTGTGCTTCTGCGTCTCCCGGCCCCTGCTCGACGGGTGCATGCACCGTCACGGGTTCCTTGAGCCCATCCCCTTGCGTTTCATTCATTTTTTAGCTCATTGACAGAAACTGTGTATGATCGACACTCTAGCATTCTGGCCGCTTACCGGCAATTGCGGCTGCCTCGGTTTTCGGCCAATAGCGGTCTTTTGTGATGAAGCACAACTGTTTCAAAATACTTCATTGAATCCAAATCATGCGAACACATGTTGAATTTCGATCAGTCGCGTTTCCAGCCACGGAAGGCGAGGAGGAAGAGGTAAATCTCGGCCTTTGGGGCAAGATGCTGGCTACATACTTGCGAACTGAATTGTCGAAAAGAGGTTTGCCGGGACCTGAACCCTATCCGGAGGACTGGGGTTGGGCAGTACCGCTAGATAATTCCGAATTCCCGCTTTGGGTCGGTTGCGGACGCTACCAGGAGTATCCTGATGGGTTTCTCTGTTTCATAGAACCTTCGAAGCCTCATGTTCGAAGGTGGTTCAAAAAAATTGACACGCAGGCGCGCGTCGAGCAGGTCGCCAACGCTATCGATTCGGCGCTGCGGGAGAACGTCGCCGTGCGCGACTTACGCTGGTGGACCGAACAAGAGGTATGACCTACGTCGGGGACCCGCCGCTGTCGGCCAAGAGCAGACGATACCAGCAGCGCATGCTACATTTAATTTCAAGTGACTTATGAAGCATTTCATTAACGCGCAACCAAACAGTGACGAGTTCCGTCAAAAGTTCACTGCAATCAGAAACACCTTTCTTTTGAAGATGCAGGAGGCCGCGTCCGTGCTGCCCAACTGCGAATTTCGAGCTTGCGATATCGCTGGCGAGCCAGTCGCGTGGGTATGGGATAACGACGTATTCAAAAATACTGGCAAAGTTGGTTCACTCGCCGACGCAAAGAATTTTGCTGGCCATATGATTGACCAAGGAATGCAATTTGCATTTGCGACTTGCTTACAGGACGACAGAAGTACCGTATGGTTAACGACCTGGGAGGAACCGGAAGTGGGCCCCAATTGGCCAAGCGGAATCGAGGTTCTGGAGAGCGAAATTCACGAAGGTGTCTGTATTGACTGGCGACCTGTTGCCTAAAGAAAGATGACGCGGCCTGTTTGCGCGCAATCTACCGGTAACCGCTAAGAGACGAAGGCGCGCTGCCGGCCATTACCGGCCAGAAGTGGAAATGGCATTATTCTTTTTGGGAACCATGTATGGAAGAGGATGGAAAAATTGCTCGCCGAGTATTCGACCTACAAGCCCGAGCTCGTGATGTCGGGCTTGTTGAAATTCCGATTTACAAGGAATGGTCCGACAGAAAGTTGCAGGAGGGTGAATCGCCTGCGCTAATTTCGCATTTGGATGCGACATCAATGTACTTGCTCCCCGAAGAGATTGCGGTAGTGACTGAGCGCGAGTTAGAAGAGTTACTTGAGGACCTCAAAATAGAACTTGAGCGATAAGTGCATCGTGAGTCCGCAATGGGGCGGAAGCTGCCGGTTAGCCTGACGTATTGTCGGGCCAAGCCTTAGCTAACACAGCTTAGGGCACAGGAAATCGAAACTGAAAGGGATGTTGCCGATCTCGATATAAAGTCGCTGCTAGCGTCAAAATACCGGCCCTATGCCGCCTTGGGCTGAAGTGGAATCACAGCGGCACCACGCTGTGCGGCCGCCAGTTGGTTGCCCCACCATTGATACAGCTTGATCCGTTCGCCGAAGCGTTCGCCCCGGTCATAGGCCCGCGCTACCTCATTATCGTGAGCATGATCGAGGGCGAGTTCTACGACATCGCGTGCAAAGCCGTTGTCACGTGCCAGGGTAGAAAAGGCGCTGCGCCAGCCATGCGGGCTATGCTTTCCGCTTAGTCCAAGCGTGACGCGATATACCTTCTCGATGGCTTCGCGCCCGATGTATTTGTTGCCCTGCGGTGAGGGGAAAACGTACCCTTTCCCGCCAAACATGTCGCGCCAGCGGCGCAGCTCGTCGGCGATTTCGGGCGCCAGCGGAATGCGGTGGTCAATGTCACGCGTGGCAACCTTCATTTTCTTGCGCGGGATGACCCAAACAGGTTGCTCGCTGTCCAAGTCGAATTCGCGCCATTCCGCATCGACGATATTCCCGATTCGCATGGCAGTGTAGGCACAAAGGCGATGTGCCATGCGTACCGATGGCGAAAGGCGTGCAGCTTCGGCGCGGCGCAGCAGGTTGCCGAGAGAGGGGAAGTCAAGCAGGGCCGGCATTCTGCCCGTGTCTTTCTTGCGTGGTAGTAGTTCACGTGCAGGTAGGGCAGGATTATCGCGGCAAAGCCCTTTGGCTTGCGCATAGCGGAAAACACCGTTCAAGTGTTGCAGTATGCGGGTAGCGGTCTCCAGCACGTCGCGCTTGTGGATGTCTTCGACCGCTTTTGCCACGATGGCCGGCGTGATGCTGGCAATCGGGAGATTGCCGAATGCGGGGTAAATGTCGCGCTCGAAAGCCCTTGACGATTTGGCGTAGTGGCCGGCGCTCCATTCCTTTTGCTTCATGGTGAGCCAGTCCTTTGCGACCGAGCGGAAGGTACTGTCGGTGCTGGCCGCGCTGGCCGCACGATTTACCCTGCGCTCTGCCACAGGGTCTTTGTGTTCGCGCAGGAGGGCTTTGACCTCCCCGAGTTCGACCCGCGCCGCTGCGAGCGACACTTCCGGGTAGTTGCCGACCGTGTAAATCTTTTCCCGGCCCTCGATCCGATATTTGATTCGCCAACTGGCCGACCCGGAAGGTGCGATGAACAAGAACAGCCCGCCACCATCGGCGAGCTTTTTGCCTAGCTCTTTCTTGAGTGCGAAAGCTTTGCAGGACTTATCAGACAGGCGTCCATGTATACCCCCAGCCATGATCTTTCCTTCCGTTCGATTTTAATTATTGCCCCCAATAATACCCCCTTTGTGGCGGGATGCACTAGGAATTTGTCGAACTTCGTCGGTCGATTTTTCAGAGGGAACGCTAATAAAAACGCCGTCACTTGGACGGCGTTGGAACCCTTTGGGGGTATTGGTGGTGGAGGCGGCGGGAATTGAATCGGCGTCTTAACTCGAACAAGCTGTTATGCTGTTTGGGCACTGTTTTGGTCTCGGTGGTCACGTGTCGTTTACGTGTCGTTTGGCATCTGTCGGCCGTTTTTGCGGCAGGCACAGACTTCGGTGCTCGCTTGACATCCCCCTTTGGCTGTCTTGGCGAAACACGATTCGACATTGCATTTCCGGTGCTCCTGCGACTTTGGACGATTCTTGTCAGTCGATATGAGGCCGACGTGTATGCATGGCACGCCTGACGTGGAATTCGATTACAAATACTGACCCGCTATAAGGCCCGTTTGGCAGCAAACCTTGCGATTTGCAAGCAGTGTTTTCCTGGCTTGAAATTGTTAAAAGTGCTTTGGCCTTCCGGGTAGGCGTCGCCCAGGCAATTCGCGCATACGCTACAATTCCATGATGGCAACATCGACCTTGGCAAGGTCAAACAGGGATTGCGTAACAGCGCAGGGCATATGGAGAGTTGGTTGTCGAATAGCCAAGCCGTTTGCACCCCTCTGAACGAGACCCAACAAAACCAATGGATACGGATGTCTTTAAAAGATTTGAGGAGTACTGCTGTCCAGTTTGCGAACCGGGTGGCATCGCAAGGGGCTTCATAACCTGGTTTCGCATTCGTCCAGAGTCTGCGCAGGCGCTGCACAATTTGGGGGCCGGAGAGAAGGCCAAATACGAGCAGGCGATCCGCGCCGAGATCGCCAAGCACGGGTTTCAGATGGTCTGGGACGCCTCGGAAAAAAGGTATCCCTTGAACACTTTCGATCCCGGCAACGTTTACGGCAAGCGCAAGCCCGACGAGCCTCCCGTGTACCGAGACGTCTGCGTCGGTTTGTTCTTCGGACTGACGCCCGATTGCACGGACAAGGACGTCGACAACATGACCAAGCTATTTCTCGACGCGTTGAAGGGGCCAGATGGGCTCTTTCACGACGACAAGGCGGTGGTCCATCTTGACGTATTGAAGCGCGTGCTAATGCCAAGCGCAGACATCAAAGACAATTACCTCGTTGGCGTCCGTATTAGCTTGGTGCGTTCGACAGTGAAAAGGATTGTTGACTTCACCTGGCACGGCGCAGTTCCGCCGATTGCTATTTAGTCATTATATTTCGATTGGGACTAGGATTCTGAAGGGACAGACATGCGCTGCGTGCCTGTCATGTCGCCAGAATTCTTCAAGAACCCGGATCTTTCCGCATCCTTCCGAACGAGGCTTCGAATTCCCGCACGTCCACCAACACAAAAGCCACCTTCCCGGTGGCTTTTGAATTTTTGGCGTTCTGCCTTGGCGAAAGCAGTGCTCTTGCGGTCACGCCGCCAGAGTGCCGACGCTGCCTTCATTGTCGATAGCTGATTGCGTGCCATTTGGCCTCGACCAATCGTTCTGCGGCTGATACTGGTCGCCGCGCTTGCTCGGTATCCAGCGGCCGTAGTGGCGGAAGACCATTTCGACGTCCACGTGCCCCATCTGCTTTGCCACCCACCAGGGATTCTCGTTGGCCGATAGCAAGGTCGAGGCATAGGTATGGCGCGTTTGGTACGGATTCCGATAGCGAACGCCGGCCTTTTTCAGAATCCGCTGCCAGC
>DASVLM010000220.1:0-20601 GCA_036384875.1 Noviherbaspirillum sp. | reverse complement strand
GCCCTGACGACCGGCACGACCGCGCAACTGGTTGTCGATGCGACGGGATTCGTGACGCTCGGTGCCGATGATATGCAGGCCGCCCGCCGCCACGACATGGTCGTGCAGCGATTGCCACTCGTCGCGCAGCTTCTTTGCTTGTGCAGCCTTGTCGGCGTCAGAAAGATTCGCGTCCGCTTCGATGAACTGGATCTGCTTCTCGACATTGCCGCCGAGGACGATGTCGGTACCGCGGCCGGCCATGTTGGTGGCGATGGTAATCATCTTCGGACGGCCCGCCTGCGCAACGATCTCCGCTTCACGCGCGTGCTGCTTCGCATTCAGCACGTTGTGCGGCAGCTTGTGCTTGTCGAGGATGCGCGAGATCAGTTCGGAGTTCTCGATCGAAGTCGTACCAACCAGCACCGGCTGGCCGCGCTCGTAGCAATCCTTGATGTCGTTGACCACCGCGTTGTACCGCTCCTCGGCGCTCTTGTAGACTTGGTCCTGGCGATCCTTGCGCTGGCTCGGCCGGTTCGGCGGGATCACTACGGTCTCGAGGCTGTAGATCTGCTGGAATTCGTAGGCTTCAGTGTCCGCCGTACCGGTCATGCCCGCCAGCTTGGAATACATCCGGAAGTAGTTCTGGAAGGTGATCGAGGCCAGCGTCTGGTTCTCGGCCTGGATCTTCGCACCTTCCTTGGCTTCGACCGCCTGGTGCAAGCCTTCCGACCAGCGGCGGCCGACCATCAGGCGGCCGGTAAATTCGTCGACGATGATCACTTCGCCGTTCTGCACCACGTAGTGCTGATCCTTGTGATACAGCGTGTGAGCCCGCAACGCGGCGTACAGGTGGTGGATCAGCGTGATGTTGGCCGGATCGTAGAGCGAGGCGCCTTCCGGCAGCATGCCCATGCGGGTCAGGATCTGTTCCGCCTTTTCGAAACCGGCTTCGGTCAGCAGTACCTGGTGCGCCTTTTCGTCCTTGGTGTAATCACCCGGCACTTCGATCTTGCCCTTGCCGTCCGGCGTCTCTTCGCCGATCTGCAGCGTCAGCAGCGGCGGCACCTGGTTCATCTTCACGTAGGCTTCAGTATGGTCTTCAGCCTGGCCGGAGATGATCAGCGGAGTACGCGCTTCGTCGATCAAGATCGAGTCGACTTCATCGACCACGGCGAAATTCAGTCCGCGCTGCACTCGATCACTCGGGTCGTAGACCATGTTGTCGCGCAGGTAGTCAAAACCGAATTCGTTGTTTGTGCCGTAGGTGATGTCGGACGCGTAAGCCTGTTGCTTTGCGTCGTGCTCCATTTGCGACAGGTTGACGCCGGTAGTAAGGCCGAGCCAGCCGTAGAGGCGACCCATCCATTCGGCGTCGCGCTGGGCGAGGTAGTCGTTGACCGTGACCACATGAACACCCTTGCCGGACAGCGCATTCAGATAGGCAGCGAGTGTCGCCATCAGCGTCTTGCCTTCGCCGGTCGCCATTTCCGCGATCTTGCCGTAATGAAGAACCATGCCACCGATCAATTGCACGTCGAAGTGGCGCATCTTCAGCACGCGGCGCGAGGCTTCACGGCAGACGGCGAACGCTTCGACCAGGATGTCATCGAGCGAGGTGCCGCCAGCGACACGCTGCTTGAACTCCTGCGTCTTGGCCTGCAACTCGGCATCGGAGAGCTTTTCCATCGCCGGTTCGAGCGCATTGATCTCGCGCACCGTCTTTTGATATTGCTTGATCAGCCGCTGGTTGCGGCTGCCGAAAATCTTGGTCAGTAATGACATGCTTGCATTCGAAAAATGGCACCCCGTTCCGGGGAACTCCCCGCGCACGTTGGCAGACGTTCGCGCGACGGTCGGACTTTGGCTAAATTGCGGATTTTATCATGCAGCACCCGCCGCACCGGGCTGGATGGCGTTCCTTGACCAAACAGCTTGAGCAAACACAGAAAACTTACGCTGCGCGGAAGGCAGTTTGCCATCAAGCTGGGGACGAACGACGGGGAAACAATGTCTCCCCGAGAAAGATTACTTCGACGTGAGACTGGCAAGCTTGGCCTGATCCAGACCCGCTGACAGGAACTTGTGGGGATCTTGCTGTATGCCCTTCACCAACACCTCGAAATGCAGGTGTGAACCCGTCGAGCGTCCGGTGGAGCCGATGTCGGCGACATGCTGGCCGCGCTTGACGATGTCGCCCACTTTCACCAGCAGCCGGGAGGCATGGGCATAGCGGGTGACGATGTCGTTGCCATGGTCGATTTCCAGCATATTGCCGTACTGATGATGGTATTCCGCCGTAATCACCACCCCACCCGCAGCCGCGACAATCGGCGTGCCGACAGCGGCAGCGAAATCGATGCCTTCATGAAAGGCGTTGCGCCCTGTAAAAGGATCGAGCCGCCAGCCAAAGCCCGAGGCGTTATAGCTGACATTGACTGGCTGCGTGGTGGGAAGCAACCTTGATTTGATCTTGTAGTTCATGAGCGTGGTTTCCACCACGTTCATGTAATCGGCACGGTGCTCCACATCCTTTGCCATCGTATCCAGCAGCCGCTGGAATTCGTCCATCGACAGCGGCTTCTGCTGCTTGCTGGATGGCTCCGCGCCGCCACGGCCGGGCAGCTCCTTGAAATTGAATTCCTGCGGCTTGACACCGGCAAGGCCCTGCACACGTTCACCAAGCGCGTCGAGGCGCATCAACTGAGCCTGCATCTCGCCCAGGCGCATGGCCATTGCTGCAAGGTTTTCCTTGATGTATTTGTCCTTCCTGGCTTCGTCGTCTTGCGTCGCAGACGCAACGACATCACGAACAAGCGGAAGGTTGAGGTTGGCGGCATGCCGGAAGGTCAGGTAATAGAGCAGGGAGGCCACCATCACGACCGAAAGCATGAAGACCACGACAACACCCAGAAGATGCCAATGCGTCAGCGTCAGCGACTTGGCGTTGAACCGAGGGTGCAACAAAATGATCTGCATTCAATTCCTCCCAGTCGTCCAGCGGGAACTGCTGTGATAAGGTTGGGGCATGAATCGCCCTGCCTCATTCTTTTCCATGTTTCCCGGTCGCCGTCCTTCAAGGGCCGCGGCAGCCACGCGCGGCGTGGCCGATTTCCTGCGTGCCCATGACAAGATGACTGTCCTTCTGCCGGCCGTGGAACGGCTGGCCGCGTTGCAAAAGGATTGTAGTGCGGTCCTTCCCACGCTGTTTGAGGTATGTTCCGCACTGCATTTCGACGCCGGCCAGCTGACGGTCGCAACGCCGAATGCTGCGGTTGCCTCCAAACTCAAGCAGCAATTACCCAAATTGCAAGACGGATTGCTGAAGCGGGGATGGCAGGTTAATTCAATCAAGCTTAAAGTGCAAGTTGGAAAGATTGCTGAAAAAACAAGGCCTTCCAAGCAAATTGCCTTGCCGCAGCAAGCCTTGTCGGCGATTGCCGAATTGAAGGATGCACTGGAGGATTCGCCGCGTAACGATGCATTGAAAGCTGCACTGGAATCCATGCTGCGGCATCACCGGCAGCACCGATAATTCAGGTGAATGCCCACTCTTGGGGCCCGTATGCACGCGGCGCCGCTTCATCGGACTCGAAGCTGACGATTTCGTAGGACTCCGGCTGCGCCAGCAGGGCGCGCAGCAGCTTGTTGTTGAGAGCATGGCCGCTCTTGTGCGCAGTATAGGATGCCAGCAGGGGATGGCCAACCAGGTACAGGTCGCCGATCGCATCAAGGATTTTGTGGCGCACGAATTCATTCTCGTACCGCAGGCCGTCCGGATTCAGGATGCGATATTCATCCATCACGATCGCGTTCTCCAGCGAACCGCCGCGAATCAGGCCGATGCCACGCAGCGTTTCGACCTCGTGCATGAAACCGAAGGTGCGCGCGCGAGCGATTTCCTTCACATAGGATTCGTTGCCAAAATCGACTTCGGCGATCTGGCCGGTTCCATCAACGGCGGGATGATTGAACTCGATGAAGAACTTCAGCTTGAAGCCGTGGTAAGGCTCGAGCCGCGCCCATTTTTCTTGCGCGCCCTGCCCTTCGCGGACTTCGACCGGCTGCCTGATACGGATGAATTTTTTCGGCGTATTCTGTTCCTGCAGGCCGGCCTGTTGCAACAGGAAGACGAAGGAAGCGGCGGAACCGTCCATGATGGGGATTTCTTCGGCCGTCACATCGACGTAGAGATTGTCGATGCCAAGGCCGGCGCAGGCTGACATCAGGTGCTCAACGGTCGACACCTTGACGCCGTCGCGGTCCAGCGTGGAAGCCAGGCGCGTGTCGCCGACACCGGTTGCGCTGGCCGGCAAGTCCACCGGCGGATCGATGTCGATGCGACGGAACACGATGCCGGTATCCGGTGCGGCCGGGCGCAGCGTGAGCTCGACCTTGGTGCCGGAATGAAGTCCGACGCCAACGGTCTTGACGAGCTGTTTGACGGTGCGTTGCTTGAGCATCGTTGAATTATAACAACTAACCCATGGGTCAGTTGTGAGGAGATGTAAGCTGTTGGCACCGTACCACGCTGCGGATTGGCAATACTTCAATGTCCCCAGTCGCGCGACCTCTCTACTGCCTTGCGCCAGGTTGCCATGCGGTCATGCCGCTCGGTTTCCGGCATGACCGGATCAAAACGTTTCTCTGCCTGCCATTGCGATTCAATTTCTTCAAGCGAAGACCAGTAGCCGACCGCCAGTCCGGCCAGATAGGCTGCACCCAGCGCGGTAGTCTCCGTCACCACAGGCCGCACCACCGGCACGCCGAGCACATCTGCCTGAAACTGCATGAGCAGATCGTTGCGTGCCGCACCGCCGTCAACACGCAATTCCTTCAACTTGATGCTTGCGTCCTTCTGCATGGCGTCGAGAACGTCCGCGCTCTGATAGGCGATGCCTGCCAATGTCGCACGTGCAATATGCGCCTTCGTCGTGCCGCGCGAGATGCCAACAATGGTGCCGCGCGCATAGGCATCCCAGTACGGGGCGCCCAGTCCGGCAAAAGCCGGCACGAAGAATACGCCGCCGGTATCCGGCACGCTCGCTGCGAGCGCTTCGACTTCGGCGGAACTGTTGATGATTCCCAGGCCGTCGCGCAGCCACTGCACCGCCGCGCCGGCATTGAATACGCTGCCTTCCAGCATGTAGTCGGCCTTGCCGCCCTGCTCCAGCGTCCAGCCTATGGTGGTCAGCAGGTTATTGCGGGATGCCATGGCTTCCTGGCCTGTATGCATCAGCATGAAGCAACCGGTGCCGTAAGTGTTTTTCGCCATGCCGCTATGGTGGCAAGCCTGCCCAAAAGTGGCAGCCTGCTGGTCGCCGGCGATACCGGCGATGGGAATCACATGCCCAAACAATTCGCTCGTTGCGGTACCGACGATGCCGCTGCTGGGAACGACTTGCGGCAAGAGACTCGCAGGAATGTCGAGCGCCTCCAGCAGTTCATCATCCCACTGCAGCGTATGGATGTTGAACAGCAGCGTGCGCGATGCATTGCTGGTATCGGTGACGTGTACGCCGCACAGCTTGTAAATCAGCCAGGAATCAATGGTGCCGAATGCCAGCTCGCCGCGCTGTGCCTTCTCGCGTGCACCGGGCACATTGTCGAGCAGCCATTTCACCTTGGTGCCCGAAAAATAGGCATCCAGCACGAGACCGGTCTTCTGCTGGAACAGCGCCGCCTTTCCCTGCGCACGCAAGGCATCGCAGGTTTCTGCGGTGCGGTGATCCTGCCAGACGATAGCGTCGGCGATCGGCTGGCCGCTGGCACGGTCCCAGATCACCGTGGTTTCGCGCTGGTTGGTGATGCCGATGGCGGCGATGTCAGCAGCGGATACGCCCTGTTCCTTCAGCACTTGCTGCGCCACCGCGAGCTGGCTTTCCCAGATCTCGTTGGCGTCATGCGCGACCCAGCCCGATTGCGGGAAGATCTGCCGGAACTCGCGCTGTGCCATGCCTTTTATCCGGCCTGCGCGGTCGAACAGGATGGCGCGTGAACTGGTCGTGCCTTGGTCGAAGGCGAGGATGTATTGCGTCATTCGAGTACCTCCGTTGCAGCATGCAAGATGTCAGTCGATGGCGCCGATAGTGGCATCGAACGCCAGACGCTGCAACAACCGATAAAAACGCGCGGCTTGCGCCGCGCAATGTGCTCTCAAACCTGGTGGGATATCAGGGCCCGCCTGAAGGCCGTAGCGAGCGGCCCAAGTTCGGTCCGGGATGCACAACCGTACGTGATGTACGGCGAGCATCGCAGGACCGAACCTGGAACGCACTTCTGCTTTGCGGGCAGGTTCTTACCTGACGCGGCCTTCCTTCCAGGCTTGCAGCAGCTTGTCGTAGGCGATGGTCTCGCCCTTCGGCTTCTCGTTGTCGAGCTTCTTCCACGGTGCGCCCTTGTCGGACAGCCACTTGGCAGGATCTTCCTTCGGGTTCAGCTTCGGTGAGCAGTTCTTCATGCCGACACGCTGGAGACGGCCCATGATCTGCTCCATCTCGTCGGCCAGATTGTCCATCGCGCCCTGAGGCGTCTTCTCGCCGGTAATGGCGGTCGCCACGTTCTTCCACCAGAGTTGCGCCAGCTTCGGATAATCCGGCACGTTGGTACCGGTCGGCGTCCATGCCACGCGTGCCGGGCTGCGGTAGAACTCGATCAGGCCGCCGAGCTGGTCCGCGTGCTTGGTGAAGTAGTCATGCTTGATGTCGGATTCGCGGATGAAGGTCAGGCCGACGATGGACTTCTTCAACGACACGGTCTTCGACGTCACGAACTGTCCATACAGCCATGCAGCCGCCATGCGATCTGCCGGCGTGCTCTTCAGGTAAGTCCAGGAACCCACGTCCTGGTAGCCGTTCTGCATGCCCTCCTTCCAGTACGGGCCGTGCGGCGACGGCGCGACGCGCCACTTCGGCTTGCCGTCCCCCTGCACCACCGGCAAACCGCCCTTGATGTAGGACTGAACGAAAGCGGTGTACCAGAACACCTGCTGTGCAATGTTGCCCTGTGCAGGCACCGGGCCTGCTTCGCCGAAGGTCATGCCCATTGCCTGCGGCGGCGCGTATTTCTTCATCCAGTCGATGTACTTGGTCAGCGCATAGACTGCCGGCGGTGAGTTGGTAGCGCCGCCGCGCGCCACGGACGCCCCCACCGGCGTGCACTTGTCGTTGGCAACCCGGATGCCCCACTCGTCGACCGGCAAGCCGTTCGGGATGCCCTTGTCGGCGGTACCCGCCATCGACAGCCAGGCATCGGTGAAGCGCCAGCCGAGCGACGGGTCCTTCTTGCCGTAATCCATGTGGCCGAACACCTTCTTGCCGTCGAGTTCCTTGACGTCGTTGGTGAAGAAATCGGCGATATCCTCGTACGCCGACCAGTTGACCGGCACGCCGAGATCATAGCCATACTTGGCCTTGAACTTGTCCTGCAGGTCCTTGCGCGCAAACCAGTCGGCACGGAACCAGTACAGGTTGGCGAACTGCTGGTCAGGCAACTGGTAGACCTTGCCGTCCGGCGCGGTGGTGAAACTCAGGCCGATGAAATCCTTCAGGTCGATGCCGGGATTGGTGAACTCCTTGCCGGGGCCGTTCATGTAATCGGACAGTGCCACGGTCTGGCCGTAACGGAAGTGGGTGCCGATCAGGTCGGAGTCGTTGACCCAGCCGTCATAGATCGACTTGCCCGACTGCAGCGACGTCTGCATCTTCTCGACGAGATCGCCTTCCTGGATCACGTCATGATGCACCTTGATGCCGGTGATTTCTTCGAAAGCCTTGGCCAGCGTCTTCGATTCGTAGACGTGGGTATCGAGGGTTTCCGATACCACGTTGATTTCGGTGATGCCCTTCTTCTTGAGCTTGTCGGCCGCCTCGATGAACCATTTCATTTCATCGAGCTGCTGCTGCTTCGAGAGGCTGGAAGGCTGGAATTCCTGGTTGACCCACTTTTCCGCGGCCTTCATGTCCGCCCACGATGCGCCGGAAACCAGCATTGCTGCGGCGGCCAATACTGTCAGTTTAAGTCTCATTTATCTCCACCTTTTTTATACCTTCCCATTGGTGGCAGCGCATGGCGGGCGGGAAGAACCCCGCCATGCACGGAACACGCGGGTCAACCCCAACGCATCACAATCAGCAAGACGACAAATCCGATCGCGGCTGCGACCCACTGCGTCATGTCGGTAACGCCGGCCCACGCGAGATTGATGTAGGCGGCGGTCACGAGACCGATGAACAGGCGGTCGCCGCGCGTGGTGGCGATCGGCAGGAAGCCCTTGCGCTCGATCGTCGGCGACCTGAGTTCCCATACCGTCATGCCGATCAGCATCAGCACGACCATCGTGAAGAAGATGGCGACCGGCGTAGTCCATGCCATCCAGGCAAATGCGTTATCCATTTCAGACCCTCCCCATGGCAAAGCCCTTGGCGATGTAGTGCCGGACGAACCAGATCACCAGCGCGCCGGGCACGATGGTCAAAATACCTGCGGCGGCCAGCACGCCCCAATCCATGCCCGACGCCGACACGGTGCGCGTCATGATCGCGGTGATCGGCTTGGCTTCGACTGACGTCAGCGTACGCGCCAGCAGCAGTTCGACCCAGCTGAACATGAAGCAGAAGAAGGCCGTGACGCCGATGCCGGACTTGATCATCGGCAGGAAGATCTTCAGGAAGAACTTCGGAAAGCTGTAGCCGTCGATGTAAGCGGTTTCATCGATTTCCTTCGGAATGCCGGACATGAAGCCTTCCAGGATCCATACCGCGAGCGGCACGTTGAACACCATGTGCGCCAGCGCTACGGCCAGGTGCGTATCCATCAGGCCGACCGTGGAATACAGCTGGAAGAACGGCAGCAGGAACACCGCGGGCGGCGTCATGCGGTTGGTCAGCAGCCAGAAGAACAGGTGTTTGTCGCCGAGGAAGGAGTAGCGCGAGAACGCATACGCCGCAGGCAGCGCCACCGCCACCGAGAACACCATGTTCATCACCACGTAGATGATGGAGTTGATGTAGCCGCTGTACCAGGATGAATCGGTGAAGATGACCTTGAAGTTGTCGAAGGTCAGGTGGCTCGGCACGACGGTCAATGCGCCAACGATCTCTTCGTTGGTCTTCAACGACATGTTGAGCATCCAGTAGATCGGCAGCAGCGACAGCAGCAGGTACAGCACCAGGATGGGGGTTTTCAGTTTCGAGTTCGTCATTTGGCATCTCCCGTGCCGACGCGTTGCATCCAGTTGTAGAGCACGAAGCAGAACAGCAGGATGATCAGGAAGTAGATCAGCGAGAATGCCGCCGCCGGTCCGAGGTCGAACTGGCCGACCGCCTTCTGCGTCAGGTATTGCGACAGGAAGGTGGTCGCGTTGCCGGGGCCGCCGCCTGTGAGCACGAAAGGTTCGGTATAGATCATGAAGCTGTCCATGAAGCGCAGCAGCACGGCAATCATCAGCACGCTGCGCATCTTCGGCAGCTGGATGAAGCGGAACACCGCCCAGCGCGAGGCGCCGTCGATCTTTGCTGCCTGGTAGTAGGCATCGGGAATCGAACGCAGGCCGGCGTAGCACAACAGCACCACGAGCGGCGTCCAGTGCCAGATATCCATCACCAGCACTGTGATCCAGGCGGCGAAGGAATCGCCGGTGTAGTTGTAGTTGAAGCCGGCCTGGTTGATGGCGTACCCCAGCAGGCCGATGTCTTCGCGGGCGAAGATCTGCCAGATGGTGCCGACCACGTTCCATGGGATCAGCAGCGGCAGTGCAAGCAGCACCAGCGACATCGACGCCTTCCAGCCTTGTGCCGGCATCGTCAGTGCGACCAGGATGCCGAGCGGGATCTCGATCGCGAGCACTGACAGCGAGAAGATCATCTGCCGATACAGCGCGCCGTGCAGGTCGCTGTCGCGCATGACTTGCTTGAACCAGTCAGTGCCGACGAAGACTTTTTGCGTCGGACTCAGGATGTCCTGCACCGAGTAGTTCACGATGGTCATCAGCGGCAGGATGGCGGAGAACGCCACGCAGATGATGACAGGCAGGATCAGGAACCAGGCCTTGTTGTTGTAGGTTTTCATGTCAGGCTACCCGCTTGTCGTTGACGTAGTAGAGAGTGCGTTCAGTCGGCAGGCGCAGCCAGACCTTGTCTCCGGCAGACGCCTGCAGGCCGCGCAGCTTGGCCGCAATCGTGTGCCCGCCGAGGCGGAATTCCGCGAGGCAGTGCGTGCCGAGATCGCGCACCGACATCACTGAAGCAGGCGCAGTATCGGTTTGCTGTTCCCACGTGCATTCGATGAACTCCGGCCGGATGCCGAGCGTGACCTTGCCTTTCGCACCGTCGAGCGCGGCCCTGGCCTGTGCCGACAGCGGAATGGACGCGCCGTCGATATGTGCGGCGCCGTCGCCGACTTTGCACGGCAAGAGGTTCATGCCGGGATTGCCGATGAAGTAACCGACGAAGGTATGTGCCGGCTCTTCGAACAGTTCCTGCGCGGATCCGGCCTGCACCACTTCGCCCTGCGTCATCACCACCACCTTGTCGGCGAAGGTCAATGCCTCGACCTGATCGTGCGTGACGTAGATCAGCGAAAGTTTCAGTTCGTGATGGATTTCCTTGAGCTTGCGGCGCAGCAGCCACTTGAGGTGCGGATCGATCACCGTCAGTGGTTCGTCGAACAGCACCGCGGCCACATCCGGGCGCACCAGTCCGCGGCCAAGCGATATCTTTTGCTTGGCATCGACCGAGAGGCCACTGGCACGATGCTTGAGGTCGGACGTGAGTTCCAGCATCTCGCCGACCTGCTGCACGCGCTTGTTGATGTCGGCAGTCTTCCAGCCGCGGTTGCGCAGCGGGAAAGCGAGGTTGTCGAATACTGTCATCGTGTCGTAGATGACGGGGAACTGGAATACCTGCGCGATGTTGCGTTGCTCCGGCGCGAGTGCGGTGACGTCCTTGCCGTCGAACAGCACGCGGCCATGCGAGGGGCGCACCAGTCCGGAGATGATGTTGAGCAGCGTGGTCTTGCCGCAACCGGACGGGCCGAGCAGCGCGTAGGCGCCGCCGTCGTCCCAGGTCATGGTCATGGGGCGCAGTGCATAATCGCTTGGCTTGCTTGGATTCGGCTTGTAAGCGTGAGCCAGTTCATTGAGTTCGATGCGTGCCATGCTTACACTCCCTTGGACTGCGCCGGTGCGAACAGCAATGCGCCGTCCTTGGCAAACAGGAAGAAATCGCCCGGGCTGCAGTACAGGCTGGTTTGCGAGCCGAGTTCCAGGTTGTGCACGCCGGGCAGCTGCGCCACCAGCCCGATGCGGCCGCGATGCACGTGCACATAGGTTTCCGAGCCGCTGATTTCCGCCAGCTCGACTTCCGCTTCGATCGCGATATCACCGGCATCGCGGCGTGCAAGATGCAGGCTGTGCGCGCGCAAGCCAAGCGTCAGCTCCTTGTGCCCGTTTGCCTGCTGCAGCTGTGTCTTGTTCAGTTCCACCACCACGCCCGCACCGAGATGCGCATAGCCCTGGCTGTCGATCGACGCAGGCATCAGGTTGATCGGCGGATCGCTGAAGGTGCGCGCAGCCTGAATGGAATTCGGCGCGTTGAACACGTCGATGGTGCGGCCATATTGCAGCAGCCGGCCTTCATGCAGGACAGCGACCTGGCCGCCGAGCTGCAATGCTTCCAGCGGTTCGGTGGTGGCATACACCACGGTGGTCTTTCCTTCCGAGAAAAGCTCGGTCAATTCATTGCGCAGCTCTTCGCGCAGCTTGTAATCGAGGTTGACCAGCGGCTCGTCGAGCAGCAGCAAACCGGCTTCCTTGATCAGCGCGCGTGCCATTGCCGTGCGCTGCTGCTGGCCACCGGAGAGTTCCGACGGCATCCGCTGCAGGTACGGCGTGATGTGCAGGCGCTCCGCCATCTCGGTGACGCGCTTCTTGATCTCGGATTCCGGTACGCGCTTGATACGCAGCGGCGATGCGATGTTGTCGAATACCGTGAACGACGGATAGTTGATGAATTGCTGGTACACCATCGCGAGATCGCGCTCGCGTACCGATACGCCGGTGACGTCCTTGCCGTCGGCGAGCACCCGCCCGGTATTTGGCCGGTCCAGGCCGGCCATGAGTCGCATCAGCGAAGTCTTGCCCGCGCGTGTCGTACCGAGCAGCACGTTGATCGTGCCCGGTACCAGCGAGAGCGAGAGCGGATAGATATGTTCTTCCGCGCCAACTCGCTTGCTGACGTTTTCCAATGCCAGGAGCATTGTGTCTTCCTCCTAAAAAAAACTGCGCTTGTATATGTTTATTGCGCAGCCGTTACTGCTTTTCCCGCATTCCTGGCTCGCAGCCAGGCATCGAGTTTCTGCTCCGTTCCACCCGGCAGGTGCAAGCCGAGCTTGCTGCGCCGCCAGAGGATGTCCGCCGCAGTCACTGCCCATTCGTGCCGCATCAGGTATTCGACTTCCGCCTGATACAGCCCGGGCGCAATTTCCTCGCCCATGTCTTCGACGCGACGACGACCGGCCAGCAAGGTGTCGATGCGAGTGCCGTAGGCGCGGACGTAGCGAGCGACCAGCGCCGCCGGCAGCCAGACATGTTTCCTTTGCTGGTCGTGCACGTAGGCGTCGAAGTCCAGCACCGACTTGTTCTGCGGCTTGCGGCCGAACAGGTCGCCGCCCGGCAGGCAAGCATCCGCAGTCCAGGCATTGCCGCGCGTCGGCAGTGAGGGCGCCACCATGTCGACCGCCTCTTCCGCCAGCTTGCGGAAGGTGGTGATCTTCCCCCCGAACACCGACAGCAGCGGCGCGCCCTGCGCGTCGAGCTCCAGCCGGTAATCGCGGGTGACTGCCGAAGCACTCGACGCTTCGTCTTCCACCAGCGGCCGCACGCCGGAATACGTCCAGACCACATCGGCAGGCGTGATTGCCTTGCGGAAGTACCGGCTGGAAAGGTCGCACAGGTAAGCGATCTCATCTTGATCAATCGCAACCTTGTTGACGTCGCCGTGGTAGTCGATATCCGTGGTGCCGACCAGCGTGAAGTCGTGTTCGTACGGGATTGCGAACACGATGCGGCCGTCCGGATGCTGGAAGATGTAGGCGTAAGGATGGTCGAACATCCGCGGCACCACGATGTGGCTGCCCTTGATCAGGCGCAGCGACTTTTGCGAATGCTGGTGCGCCGATGTCTGCAGGAAATGAGCAGACCAGGGACCGGCGGCATTGACCAGGCAGCGTGCCTTGACAGTGAATTCGCGCTCGCCCTGGCGCAGGCGAGCCACCCAGCCGTCGCTTTCGCGACTGGCGGAATCGCAGAGCGTGCGGGTGTAGATACGCGCACCACGCTCGACGGCGTCCATCGCATTCAAGACGACGAGGCGCGCGTCGTCGACCCAGCCGTCGGAGTAGACGAAGCCGCGCGTGAACTCCGGCTTGAGCGGGCTGCCGGCCGCGTGCGTGCGCAGGTCGATGCCTTCTGAGCTCGGCAACAGTTCGCGCTTCGCCAGATGGTCATACATGAACAGGCCTGCACGAATCATCCAAGCAGGGCGTTGGCCCTTGTCGTGCGGCATCACGAAACGCAGCGGCCACATGATATGCGGCGCGGACCGCAACAGGACTTCGCGCTCGATGAGCGCCTTGCGCACCAGGTTGAATTCGTAATATTCGAGATAGCGCAAACCACCATGGATCAGCTTGGTGGAAGCCGAGGACGTATGCGAAGCGAGATCGTCTTTTTCGCACAGCACCACTGACAGACCTCGTCCGGCGGCATCGCGCGCAATGCCCGCGCCATTGATGCCGCCACCGACGATCAGCACATCGCAATCCAGGTTTTCCTGCGCCTTTTTCATCTGACTGCTGTCTCCAAGGGGTTCTTCGACTCTTTTCAAAAAGAGTTCTGGTCGTTTCGTTCAGGACCGTATAATACGACAAAACGAACACAATTCAACAAATATTTTTGGTTTGTTTTTCGTTTTGGTTCGTTTTGAAGTTAAGTTTAATATCGCAAGGAAATCTTCCGGAGAACCGCATGGCCCTTAATCCTCGTCAGAGGCAGTTGCTCGATGCCGTCCGCAAGCGCGTGACGATGTCCGTTGAAGAGCTCGCGCACGAACTGAACGTGACGCCGCAAACAGTACGGCGCGACGTCAAGATGATGGAAGAAGCAAAGCTGCTGGCGCGCTACCACGGCGGCGTAGGCTTGCCTTCCTCGGTGGAGAACATCGATTACAGCCAGCGCCAGGTGATGAACAGCGATGCCAAGCGGCGCATCGCGCAGTCGGTGGCCGAGCGCGTGCCGCCCGGATGTTCGCTTCTGATCAATATCGGCACCACCACTGAAGAAGTGGCGCGTGCCCTCGTCCACCATGACGGCCTGCATGTGGTGACGAACAACCTGAACGTGGCGGCCACACTGGCGGATAATCCGCGCTGCGAGGTCATCATCGCCGGCGGCGTGGTGCGCGGCCGCGACAAGGGTGTCATCGGTGAAGCGACCATCGATTTCATCCGGCAGTTCAAGGTCGACATCGGCATCATCGGCATTTCCAGCATCGAGCCGGACGGCACATTGCGCGATTTCGATGCGCGGGAAGTGAAAGTGGCGCAGACCATCATCGAGCAGTCGCGCGAGGTATGGCTGGTGGCCGACCATGACAAGTTCGGCCGTCCTGCCCTGGTGCGCATGGCCCACCTGTCTCAAATCGACATGCTGTTTACCGACGCCAAGCCGCCGGAACAGCTGATGAAGGTGATGAAAGAGGCGCAGGTGAAGCTGGTGGTTGCTCCCTGACCGCAAAAGAAAACGGCGCCCGCAGGCGCCGTTGTTCCATGTGTAGAAAAAATCAGCCGAGTTGCTTGAGCAGCGTCTCGGCGTTCGAGACTTCGAACTTGCCGGCTTGCTCGACATTGAGCTGCTTGACCACGCCGTCTTCCACCAGCATGGAATAGCGCTGCGAGCGAACGCCGAAGCCTTTCGCGGTGAGGTCGAATTCCAGTCCGATCGCCTTGGTGAACGCTGCACTGCCGTCGCCCATCATGCGCACGATGCCGGTGGCCTTCTGGTCGCGGCCCCAGGCGCCCATCACGAACGGATCGTTCACCGAAATGCACCAGATTTCATCCACGCCCTTGGCCTTGAAGTCGGCGGCGTGCGCGACATAGCCCGGCACATGCTGTGCGGAGCAGGTCGGGGTGAATGCACCCGGCAAGCCGAAGACGGCAATCTTCTTGCCCTTGACCAGGTCGCTGACATTGAAGGCGTTCGGGCCGAGCGAGCAGCCGGCGGTTTCGGTTTCAATGAATTCGGACAGCGTGCCTTCCGGCAGGCGGTCGCCAATCTTGATCGTCATGATATTTTCCTTCTTGTGCTGTAGGTGTGTGTGCTACCAATGAAAAAACGCCGCGCCACCGTAGTGGACGCGGCGTTTCACCGGAAGTATGCCTCTTTCCCGCCGATTTTGCAGGAGCTCAGGCAATCGGCATCAGTCAGCCTGTTTGCGCAGGAAAGCCGGGATATCGTAGGTTTCCATGCCGTTCTTTTCCAGCGCGCGGACCGTTTCCGAAGCCGATTCGCGGCGCCATACAGCCGGCGCCTTCAGGCCTTCGAATGCCTGTGCCGGCTGGGCAGCGCCCTGCTGGACACCGGTATGGGCCATGATCGGCTCGTTGTGCGTACCGGTACGCAGCACCGGCGTCTGCACCAACTGGACCTGCTTGCGGGCCCGACCCAGGCCGGTCGCGACCACGGTGACGCGGATCTCGTCGCCCATGGTGTCGTCGTAGGCGATGCCTTGCGCGATCGACGCGTCCGGCGAAGCGAAGGCGCGCACCGTTGCCATGACTTCCTTGATTTCCTTGCCCTTCAGGCTGCGGCTGGCAGTAACGTTGACCAGCACGCCGCGCGCGCCGGACAGGTCGATGCCGTCCAGCAGCGGCGATGCGACTGCCTGCTCGGCTGCGATGCGCGCACGGTCGACGCCGGAAGCGGTCGCCGTACCCATCATTGCCTTGCCCTGCTCGCCCATGATGGTCTTGACGTCATTGAAGTCGACGTTGATGTGGCCCGGCACATTGATGATTTCGGCGATGCCGGCAACAGCGTTGTTCAGCACGTCGTCGGCGTGCTGCAGCCATTCGATCATGCTGTCGTCTTCATAGATCTCTTCCAGCTTCTCGTTCAGGATCACGATCAGGGAATCGACATGCTGGGACAACTGCTCCAGGCCTTCGTTGGCGATGTCCATGCACTTCGCGCCTTCGTAGGAGAAGGGCTTGGAAACAACGGCCACCGTCAGCGCACCGAGTTCCTTCGCCACTTCCGCCACCACCGGTGCTGCGCCGGTACCGGTGCCGCCGCCCATGCCGGCAGCAATGAACACCATGTGCGCACCGCGCAGCGCGTCCTGAATGCGCTGGCGCGATTCTTCCGCCAGCTGGCGGCCGACTTCCGGCTTCATGCCTGCACCCAGGCCGGACTCGCCGATCTGGATCACGTTGTGCGCCATCGATTGCGCCAGTGCCTGCGCATCGGTGTTGGCGGCGATGAACTCCACGCCAGCCACGCCCTTGTTGATCATGTGTTGCACGGCATTGCCACCTGCTCCGCCGACGCCGACGACCTTGATCACGGTGCCTTGTGTTGCGCTATCGATCATATCGATTTCCATTGATGACTCCCTTTATCAAGATTGCAGTTGCCAGTCGATAGGCACCACGCGGTGTGGCGCCTAGCGACTGCTAACTGCTTGCTTCAAGAAAAAAATGCTTAGACTCAAAAATTCCCCAGGAACCACTCTTTCATGCGTTGCCACACGGCCTTCACCGAACCATCCTGCTTGGTGACGACATGGCCGCGCAGATACTGCTTTTTTGCTTCCAACAACAAACCCAGCACGGTCGAATAGCGCGGGCTGCGCACCACATCGGCGAGCTGCCCGCTGTACTCCGGAACGCCGAGGCGCGCCGGCTTGAGGAAAATATCCTCGGCCAGTTCGACCATGCCCGGCATCATTCCGGTGCCGCCAGTCAGGACGATGCCCGACGACAGCACTTCTTCGTAACCCGACTCGCGCACCACCTGGTGCACCAGCGCAAACAATTCCTCGACGCGCGGCTCGATCACTGCTGCCAGCGACTGGCGCGACAACGTGCGCGGGCCGCGATCGCCCAGCCCGGGCACTTCCAGCGTCTCGCCCGGATCGGCCATCACCTGCTTGGCCATGCCGAAACGCAGCTTGATTTCTTCCGCTTCTGCCGTCGGCGTGCGCAGCGCCATCGCGATGTCGTTGGTGATCTGGTCGCCGGCGATGGGAATCACAGCCGTGTGGCGAATCGCGCCTTCGGTGAAGATCGCGATGTCGGTCGTGCCGCCGCCGATGTCGACCAGTACCACGCCCAGTTCCTTCTCGTCCGGAGTCAGCACCGCATCGGCGGATGCCATCGGCTGCAGGATCAGGTCCGACACTTCCAGGCCGCAGCGGCGCACGCACTTGACGATGTTCTGCACCGCCGATACAGCGCCGGTCACGATGTGCACCTTGACTTCGAGGCGGATGCCGCTCATGCCGATCGGCTCGCGCACGTCTTCCTGGCTGTCGACGATGAATTCCTGCGGCACCGTATGCAGCAGCTGCTGGTCGGTCGGAATGTTGACCGCCTTGGCCGTCTCGATCACGCGCGCGACGTCGGTCGGCGTGACTTCCTTGTCCTTGATCGCCACCATGCCGCTCGAATTGAAGCTGCGGATGTGGCTGCCCGCGATGCCGGTAAAGACATTCTTGATCTTGCAGTCGGCCATCGGCTCGGCTTCTTCCAGCGCGCGCTGGATGGACTCGACGGTGGCTTCGATGTTGACCACCACGCCCTTCTTCAGGCCCTTCGATTCGTGCTGGCCAAGGCCGATCACTTCATGCCGTCCGTTGGGCATGACCTCAGCGACGACCGCCACTACCTTCGAGGTACCGATGTCGAGGCCGACGATCAAATTTTTAACGTCTTTTGTCATGTCTTATCGCTTCGCTTTTTTCTTGCTGTCCATTCCGAAGGCCAATCCCTCTGCTTTCAAAGCCAACCCGTTCGGATACCGCATGTCCACACCTTCAATCCTGTTCTGCAGGCGCGCCACCAGCTGCGGATAGATACTGACCAGCCGGCCCACCCTTTCCTTCAGCGTCGTCTTCGTCTGCTCGCGCCCCAGCTCCACCGTCATGCCGTTGCTCAGCTTCACCGACCAGGCATAGCGGTCGGTCAGGTGCAAGGCATTCGGCGCAAGCTCGATATCCTTGAACCAGCTGACCAGGTCGCGATAACGTGCCACCACTTCCTTTTCACTGCCATCCGGGCCGGAGAACTCCGGCAGCTCGCCATCTTCTTCGGCTTCGGCCAGGTTGGCGGTAAACACATCACCCTTCACCGACACCAACCTGCCTTCGTCACCCCAGGTGCCGAGCGCCCGATGCTCCTCCACCGTCACGATCAGCTTGTTCGGCCATTCGCGCCGCACCGCTGCCTTGCGTACCCAGGGCACCGCTTCGAATGCGAGCCTGACCGCATCCAGGTTCGCGGTAAAGAAGTTGCCCTTGATGCGCGGCACCGCGGTGCTGCGCACGGTCGAGGGATTAACGTGGCGCAGCGCCGTTTCGCCTACACCCTCCACACGAATTACCTTCAGCGTGAACATCGGGCGCTGCGCGATCCACCATGCGCCGGACGCAACGAGCGCCAGCACCAGCGCGCCGAGCAGCGCGTTGGTAGTCGCATTGAGCGTCCGGATGTCATGCCACATAGTGTTTACGCCGGTTTCCAGTCGTTCGTCGGTTTCAGTTCGAGGTCCGCCATGCGCAGGATCTCGACGCACAAATCTTCATAGCTCACGCCCGCGGCCTTCGCCGCCATCGGCACGAGAGAATGTCCCGTCATGCCCGGCGAAGTATTGATCTCCAGCAGGAAGGGCTCGTTGTCGGCGGCGCGCAGCATGAAATCCACCCGCGCCCAGCCCTTGCAGCCGACGCCATTGAAGGCGCGCACCGCCAGCGACTGGATGCGCTTGGTCAGCGCGTCGTCCAGCGGCGCCGGGCACAGGTATTTCGTGTCGTCGCTGAAGTATTTGTTCTGGTAGTCGTAGTTGCCTTCCGGCGCACGGATTTCCACGATCGGCAGCGCACGTGCATCGCGTCCCTTGCCGAGCACCGGCACCGTCAGTTCGCGACCGGAAATGAATTCTTCCGCCAGCACGACTTCGTCATACTTCGCGCACAGCTCGAAACCGGGCTGCATATCGGAATAGCCGACCACCTTGCTGATGCCGATGGTTGAACCTTCGTGCGGCGCCTTCAGCATCAGCGGCAGGCCGAGGTCGTCGGGCACCACGCGCAACTCTTCCGGCGTCGCGTTCTTCGCGTCCAGCACGGTGAAACGCGGCGTCGGCAGGCCATGGTTCATCCAGATGCGCTTGGTCATCACCTTGTCCATGCCGATGGACGAAGCCATCACGCCGGAACCGGTGTAGGGAATGCCCAATTGCTCCAGCACGCCCTGCAGTGTGCCGTCCTCGCCGTAGCTGCCGTGCAGCGCGATGAAGACGCGGTCGAACTTTTCCGCTGCCAGTTCGGCGATGCTGCGTTGCGCCGGGTCGAACGGATGGGCATCCATGCCTTTGCTTTGCAGCGCCTTCAGCACACCGCTGCCGGACATCAGCGACACTTCGCGCTCGGCGGAACGACCGCCGAACAGCACGCCTACTTTTCCGAATTCTTTCGCCAGATCACTCATGATTCATCCTTGCGCAACCTGTGCCAGTTTTCCCGGCACGGCGCTGATCGAGCCTGCACCCATCGTGACCACCACGTCGCCATCCCTGGCGATGCTCATGATCGTGTCGGGCATTCCGGCAATATCTTCCACAAACACGGGTTCCACCTTGCCCAGCGCGCGCAGCGAATGCGCCAGTGCGCGGCCGTCGGCGGCGACGATCGGCGCCTCGCCGGCCGGGTAGACTTCCGCCAGCGCCAGCGCATCCACCGTCGACAGCACCTTCACGAAATCCTCGAACAGGTCGCGCGTGCGCGTGTAGCGGTGGGGCTGGAAAGCCAGCACGAGGCGACGTCCAGGGAAGGCGCTGCGTGCCGCTTCCAGCGTGGCTGCCATCTCCACCGGGTGATGACCGTAGTCGTCCACCAGGGTGAAGGAACCGCCGCTTGCCAGCGCGACTTCGCCGTAACGCGTGAAGCGGCGTCCGACACCGCCGAACTCCGCCAGCGCCTTTTGCGTGGCCTTGTCATCCACCCCCAGTTCGCGCGCGATCGCAATCGCGGCACAGGCGTTCTGCACGTTGTGCAGGCCCGGCTGGTTGAGGCGGAACACGGTCGGAGCGTAGTCTTCCTGGTGCACCGTGAATTCCATCACGCCGTCCACCGACCTTGCGCCTTCGGCGCGCACCACGGCATCTGCATGGAAGCCGTAAGTCACGATGGGCGTCGGAATGAAGGGCAGGATTTCGCGCACATTCTTGTCGTCGAGGCAGACTACCGCGACGCCGTAGAACGGCATGCGCTGCGTGAACTCGATGAAGGCTTGCTTCAGCTTGGCCAGGCTGTGGCCGTAGGTTTCCATGTGGTCGGCATCGATGTT
>DASVLM010000219.1:0-1876 GCA_036384875.1 Noviherbaspirillum sp. | reverse complement strand
CAATATGGCCATGGCAGACGGCGCCCTCTTCGAGCGGCGCGCCGGCGTGCGGACAATCGGCCGCGTAGGCATGTACGGCATCGCCGTCCCTGATAAGCAGCACGTTTTCCTTTTCGACCTTCACGCGCAGGGGGCGGCCGTCTTCGAGTTCAGAGAAGCGGGCGACTTTAAGGCTGGAAGCGGGCATGGTCATTCCTATCGAGTTGTAGCAGCGTGATAGGTATTGATCAGGAAGCGCCGACTGTGAGCGCGGAGGTATCGACGTGCTTGACGCCCTGGATGCCTTGCGTGATGAGTTTGACATGCTCGATTGCCGCCGATGTGGGGAGTTTGCCGCTAAGCACCACCACGCCGTTGGTGGTTTCGACCCCGACGTCGATTCCCTTGCTGACGCTATCGGCAAGGAGCGCCGATTTCACCTTGGTGGTGATCCAGCTATCTGTCGCAACATGCTCCGATTGATCGGCGGCACCGGCATTGCTGTCATTTGTCTGCGGCGTCGCTGTCTGCGCGGCGGCCAGGCCGGGAGCGAGGGTGCAGCTGAGCGCCAGCGCCAAGCCGCAGGCAAACGCGGCGAACCGGAAGGGGCCGTGCTTGCTCAGGGCATCCAGGACGGCCTCGCGCCGCATGGCGCGGACGGTATCCGATGCCGAGTTCGAATCGTCGTTAAAGGTGATGCCGTATGAGCGGAAAGCGTTTTTCATGAGGATCTCCGAGAAAGCGCAGTGGCCTGGTCAAGCTGCCGAAATAGCGCTTGCGCGGCTTTGGACGGATTTGCCGGAGCAGATCATCGCGTTCAGCCGCAGGAACTGGGAGACACAGCATGCAGGTGCAATGCCGCAAGCTCTGTCCGGTAGCCGCCATTGCGAGCGGATGGGGAAAATCCGCGCTTGATCTCTACCGTGCGACACCGGACAGACGTCCGCCGGTGCCTGGTTCACAGTGCATCTGCGCCGGGATGACACGCATCACCGTGCCGCAGAATCATGACCCGCAAAGGGGGGGCCACATCATGCTTGGAACCATACTCATCGTCATCCTGCTGCTTGTGCTGCTCGGGGCAATACCCAGTTGGCCCCATAGCCGATCGTGGGGCTATATGCCGAGCGGCGCGATAGGCATATTGCTTGTCGTCGTCATCGTGTTGGTGCTGGTCGGGCGGATCTGAGGCGATTTGTCACCAGACGCCAGCCGGTTTAATCAAGGAGCAGTGATATGAACAAAGATCAAGTAAAAGGCCGCGTTGATCAGGTCAAAGGCAAGGTCAAGGACATGGCGGGCAAAGTGACCGGCAATGTCTCGACGCAGATCAAAGGCAAGGTCGAGCAAGTCGCCGGAAAGACGCAGGCGTCTTTTGGCGATGCCAAGGAGCAGGCCAAAACCGCGGCCAAGCGCAGACCGTAGCCTGGAGGAATTGTGCGCCGATGTGCTATGTACGCTGTCGTACCGCGCTTGCGGGCGCGGCAGCGTAAGGTTGAGTCAGGGCATGGCGAAGATGTCGAGATAGGGTCGGGCTCGCATTGATTTCGCCTGTCTAATCAACGAGGTCTCATCATGAATCCATCCAACCCCAATCCTCCGGTCGCATCGACTTCAGGCGCGCATCCTGATGCCGCTCAAGTGCACGGTCATCGCGTTATCGCCGCCAGCAAACTCGACGGCGATACGGTTTACAGCGCCGACGACAAAGATGTCGGCAAGGTAAAGGAGATCATGCTCGACATGCATTCGGGCCGGATCGCCTATGTCGTGCTGTCCAGTGGTGGATTTCTCGGCATGGGCGACAAACTGCTCGCCATTCCGTGGCATGTATTGACGCTGGATGCCGAGCAGAAATGCTTCAAGCTGTCGATTTCATCGGAAAAAATCAAGGGCG
>DASVLM010000218.1:0-1515 GCA_036384875.1 Noviherbaspirillum sp. | reverse complement strand
CGGTAATAACTTGTGACGTTATAACATAACATTTGGGCTGACGATGGGCCGGATTCGATCACAGGTGAAACGAGCGTCTGTTCTTGCGCTATTCGCGCTCGCGATCCAGTTCGCCTTGTCCTTCGGACATTTTCATCCGCTTCACGTCTCGTCTTCGCGAGCGTCGAAGTTGGTCGCCGCGGTCAGCTCTTCCGATCACAGCCTCCCTGGCCAAGATGCCGATCATTGCGATATTTGCTTGGTAATCGCGCTTGTAAGCACAAGTATCGCCGCCTCCGCTCCAGCGCTTCCGCTCCCGGACCTCAATGAAAGCAATAAGCGCAGAGGGTGCGACAAGGCCTTCGATCTAATAGAGACTCGAAGAACCGCGTTTCGGCAGCGCGCACCACCCATCAGCTGGGTTTAGATCACCGACATTTTTCGGTTTGTTCACCGCTTCATGCGGGCGACACGCCGGTCAGCAGGACCTCCGTGATTCGACGTATCTGCGCCAAGCGCGGCGGACGATGGCGTTGGTTTGATCATTCCAGATTTTCAGAGCTTCCAATCATGACATATCAAAAGAATCGAACGTTCCGATCGGCGTCACTCTGCGGTGCTTTGCTGTTTTTGATCGTAGTTTTGTGCCAGCCAGCAAACGCCCAACAAGCTCTGCCGCCCGTGGTAGTTCAGGCGCCGAAGCACATTGCCATCGCTCCAAAAAAGCCGCCAGCGAGACGACAGAGCGTTGCTTCTCGATCCCGAGCGTCACGGATAGGCACCACAGCGCCTTCACAGCCTGCTGCGCCGCTTTCTCCGGCCGCTCAGCTGGCTGCCAAGGGGCAGAGCTTCGACCAGGCGCGCAGCAATCTGTTCACGACCACCGGCACGACTTCCGACACGATCACTCACGATACGATACAGGATCTGCCTCAAGGCACCAATGCGCCCGTCGAGAAAGTGCTGCTACAGGCGCCCGGCGTCTCATAGGATTCTGCGGCCAGCGGACTGCTGCATGTCCGCAACGATCACGCCAACGTCCAATACCGCATCAACGGAATATTGCTGCCTGACGGTGTCACCGGTTTCGGCAGCATTTTCGACACCAGCTTCATTGGAAACATGACGTTGGTCACCGGTGCCCTTCCGGCCGAATATGGGTTGCGCACGGTTGGTCTCGTCGACATGACTACGCGCACCGATCTTTTCAACAACAGCGGCTCCGTCAGCATGTATGGCGGCAGCCATGGGACCATTCAGCCGAGCTTCGAATATGGTGGCACCTTCGGCAGCACCTGCACTGCGACCTCGCCTTCGTCAACCTACGTCAAGGCACCGCCTGCTTACGCGGATTGCTTCCCCGGCGTTCAGTACTATTTCACCGGCAGCTATCTGCAGAACACGGTGGGTCTCGAAAATCCGACGTCCGCGTACAACGCAATCCACGATTTCTCTCAGCAGGATAGGGGGTTCGCCTATATGTCCGCGTTCGTCGACCCGACCACGCGGGTGAGCTTGATCGCTGGCACCTCGAAC
>DASVLM010000217.1:0-2235 GCA_036384875.1 Noviherbaspirillum sp. | reverse complement strand
CGGTCATCGGCTGCGACGACGTGCTGATGGTCATCGACCAGGGTTCCGACGACACCACCAACGCCGTCAACATCCGCCGCTTCTTCCGCCGCACCACCGGCGTGGCGACAACCGAGAAGACGCGCGAGGCGACACTGATCCAGACGCGCCATCGCATTCCGGAAACGCCCTTGCACGAAGGCCAGGTCATCGTCTATCAGGTGCCGATTCCCGAGCCGCTGCGCTGGCTGGAAGCACGCGAGGAACAGACGCGCAAGCTGCACGCGATGGCCGACTACGGGATCATGAACGTCAAGCTCTATGAAGACATCGCCCGCATGGGCAAGATCGTCACGTCCTACGACTATCCTGTCATCGTCAACGGCCGGTACCTGATGCGTCCCTCGCCGATTCCGAAGTTCGACAACCCGAAGATGCACTGCAACCCAGCGCTGCAGCTGTTCGGCGCGGGTCGCGAGAAGCGCATCTATGCGGTGCCGCCCTACACCTCCGTGAAAAGCCTCGACTTCGAGGACCATCCCTTCGAGATCGAGCACTGGGAACATGCCTGCAAGCTGTGCGGCTCGAACGAAAGCTTCCTCGACGAGATCATCGTCGACGACCACGGCACGCGCGAATACGTTTGCAGCGACACCGATTACTGCCGCGAACGGCAGGCCGACACGCGGGAGGCCGCATGACCATGCACGACACGCCGTTGCTGCAGGCGGAAAACCTGACGCGGCGCTTCGGCACGCGCATCGCCTGTGACAACATCAATCTTTCACTGTATCCCGGCGAGGTGCTGGGCATCGTCGGCGAATCCGGCTCCGGCAAGACCACCTTGCTGCACAGCCTGGCCGGTCATCGCGCGCCGGACGAGGGAAGGGTGCTGTTTTCGACGCGCCATGAGGGCGTGGTCGATCTGTACGCCATCAGCGAAGCGCGCAGGCGCCTGCTCTCGCGCACCGACTGGGGCTTCGTGCACCAGAGCGCGCGCGACGGTTTGCGCGGAGATGTATCTGCAGGTGCCAATGTCGGCGAACGACTGATGGCGGTGGGAGCGCGGCATTACGGCAACATTCGCCGGGAAGCGCTGGAGTGGCTGTCGCGCGTGGAGATCGACCAGGCACGCATCGACGACTTGCCGCGGGATTTCTCGGGTGGCATGCAGCAGCGCCTGCAGATTGCGCGCAATCTCGTCACCCGTCCGCGCCTCGTCTTCATGGACGAACCGACGGCCAGCCTCGATGTGTCGGTGCAGGCAAGGCTGCTCGACCTGTTGCGGCAACTGGTGTCGCAATTGCGGGTGGCGGCCGTGATCGTCACGCACGACCTCGCGGTAGCGCGCCTGCTTGCGCATAGACTGATCGTGATGCGCCAGGGGCAGGTGGTGGAAGAAGGACTGACGGACCAGGTACTGGACGATCCGCAGCATCCGTATACCCAGTTGCTCGTGTCGTCTGTCGTCCAGGTTTGAGGGGAATGCCATGAAAGCGCAACCAGCTCGCCAGCTTGAAGTACGCGGACTCTCCAAAGTGTTCACCCTGCACCTGCAGGGCGGATTGCAGCTGCCCATCCTCTCGGGCATCGACCTCGACGTTGATGCTGGCGAATGCGTGGTGCTGCACGGCCCCTCGGGGGCGGGCAAGAGCACCCTGCTGCGCTGCCTGTATGCGAACTATCGCGCCGGGTCCGGCAGCATCAAGGTGCGCCACGGCGACGAATGGATCGATCTGGCCAATGCGTCGCCGCAGCAGGTGCATGCGGTGCGCCACTCCACCATGGGATTCGTCACGCAATTCCTGCGCGTCATTCCGCGCGTGCCGACGCTCGATCTGGTGGCGGAGCCGCTGCTGCACAAGGGCGTGCCCGGCCAGGACGCCTACGAGCAGGCGCGGCACTGGCTTGCGCGCCTGCGCGTGCCGTCGCGCCTGTGGCAGGTGCCTCCCGCCACGTTCTCTGGTGGCGAGCAGCAGCGCGTCAACATCGCGCGCACCATGATCAGCGACTATCCCATCCTGTTGCTGGACGAACCGACCGCCTCGCTCGATGCTGCCAACCGCGACACCGTGATCGAGATGGTCAACGCGGCGCGCGAACGCGGGGCGGCGGTCGTCGGCATCTTCCACGACGAAGCCGTGCGCCGCGCGCTCGCCACGCGTCTGTTCCACATCCAGCCGGCACAACCGGTTTCCCTTGCCTGCGTATCATGAAGATCATTGCCAATGCCCGCATCGTCGCCGCCGACGAAGC
>DASVLM010000216.1:0-2993 GCA_036384875.1 Noviherbaspirillum sp. | reverse complement strand
AGATGGGCGCCTTCAACGTCGCCCTGGTGGCGAAACGCCTGGCGTCGGGCCATATGGCGATCGTTCACGCCGAGGAGATTTACGACCTCGACCCATTCGCACGCTGCGACGAGCTGATGCGCGACTACCGTATCGCCGTCTGTTGCGTTGAGACGCTGCCGAACTACAACGATGCCAAGCGGTTCGCCAATCGCCACCCGGGCAAGGTTTTCCTGGCCGGCTATGCCGACATGCGCGACGACATGCTCCGCTGGGGCGACGCGGTGCCGACCAAGTCGGAGCGCAAGACCGACGAGGAGGAGCGTGACCGCTATACCGTGACGCTCGACCAATACAAATGCATGCAGGTCGCCATGGCGCGCGTGCAAAAGATGACGACGGTATTCCCGAATCCGGAAGGGCTGCTGCAGGAAATCACGGAAAAAGGCGGCATCCGCGGCGAGAAGCGGCTGGCGCCGATCCTGAAGGACCACGTGTTCCTGCACTTCACGCGCACGGCCCTGATCGCGGAAAAGGACGAGGAACAGAACAAATACCGCCGGCGCGTGGTCAAGGTCGGGATCGACCCGCACTTTTCTTATGCCTACATGCTGCTCAATGTCGCTTGGGCGCGGGCGCATGGTACGACGGCCTTCTTGTTGCCTGACGCGGCGAACGAACCGGCCCAGGTGGGAATGCCGGGTAGCGTGACCGTGAATCCTGTCATACACATGATGCGCCATCAAAGCGCAATCTTTGGGGTAAATACCTGCGGCACTTGCCTGGCATACGAATTCGGAAGCTGCACCCTTCGTTTCCTGCACGTTAAAGAGAACGACGCGGCTTGCGATCTATTCGCAGCAAGTTGAAAGCGCCTTGCAGCCTGGGCACGCTGTGCTTATGGCGTCGAATCCTGCGGCCGGTCCTCGTTGGCGCTGTTGCCTGCGTGAATCAGGATGGCCGGCTTTCCGTTGGGGTCGGTTAAACCGTCCGTCAGCAGGCGGCTGCGAACGTGTTCATTCGCCGCCGCCATCTTCACGAGCTTCGCGAGGATGCTCGATTCCTTGCGTTGCTGATCGGATGCGATATCCGCGATGGCGTGTCCCTGCAAAAATCGTTGCGCCACCATTTCCTGCTCGTCCTCGCGCCATTTTTCACCATGTCGGGCGGGCAGGTCCGGACTCCGTGCCGCATTGGCGGAAATCGGTGCTTCGCTCGCCGCATTGCGTTGCAACGGTGCCGCTTCCGGCGTACCCTCGCTGTCTTTCCCGGATGCCGGTACTTGCGCGGGGCCGGCTGCATTCGTCGGTGGTGCGCAGTCCAAAGGCATACCGCAAGCGGTAAGATGAACCTGCACCGCGCGCAGGCGCGCATCGTTGCTCGCTTCAATGTTGACAATATCGGCGCCGGAACGCAGCATCAATTCGACCCAGAACGATCGCAGCGCCTTGGCGCGAACTTTGTTATCTGCACGATCGATCTCGACGGCCAGTATTTGTTCGCCGCACTCGTAAATGGCATGCATGATCTGATTTCGCGCAATGACGTCGGGAGCGAGGTCGATCAAGGCGATATCGCTCTCCTGGCCTTCCGCCATCCCGATAAAAAACGGACGCCGATTGAGTGGATTCACCAGGAAACATACGGTGTGCCGATTGAATTGCCTTACGTCGCCATTGTCCATTTGGGTTTCGTTGTTCGCAGGTTGGGATGCAGGCGTCAATCCGCTTGCGTCCGGAAAAGGTTCGTCAGGTTGATCGTGCCCAAGAACGTGCACGCGCAGCGTCTTGGCCTTGGATAGATCCAGCGATTGGAAGTCGGCCTCGTGATACGAAGCGGAGCCGGTGCCGTTTACGGGCGGACGGGAAATTTCGCGTGGGGCTTTCCGGCCCCATCGCTCGACACCGGGCAGCGTCCAACCCGCACGCTGTGCCGCCATGGTCCAGCTGGATTCCCGATGCGCCAGGTTACTCGGGCCAAGCACTCGCTCGATCAACAGGCTGCGAACAATCAAACGCCTTTGCGCCGCCCAGCGGAAGAATTCAGTCGAGGTGCCGAGCGAAAAGAGGTGCGCCAATTGCTGCACGCGAACGTGCTCCGCCAAGCGCCGCTGAAAATCCACCGTGCAGCCGATATAGCAGGCGCGGTGATTGTCGTTCATCGCCAGCAGCGCATAAACCCAACCTTCTTCTTGTGTGCCGTCCAGGCTAAACCGGAAGCGAAAGGGGCGCCTGCCGGAGACGCCGATGGTGATGAAATCGTCTTCAATCCGCGGTATGTGCCATCCCTGATTGCGTACTTCTTCAAGGAGTTGTTCTTTGCTGGTGATGTGGCCGGCTCCGATGAGAGCCTGAAGATGGTCAACTGCTGACGCTTGAGTTTGCTTGGTCATGCTGCTGCTACGGAGGTTGTGGGGACGAAGTCTCGCTCTGGCCGGGTTGGTCGCGGCGGGGATATATCCCGCATAATTGAGTTATAAAAATAACATGCCAAGGCGAAGAAGACAAATGGTGTGTCGTCGGCAAGCGACAACCGTGCCGTGTGGTGGAGCCGCATATGGACCAGGACAGCGCAAGCGTCAATACTCCGGCCGTGCGCGATGCCGGGCCGGTGGTGGCGATATGCGGGTTTTCGTTGCTATCGCTGTTGGACGAGCGATTTGATCTGCTTCAGCGCGGCACGGCCGGCAGCAATTTGTCGATCGCGCAGCGAATGGACCGTTCTTTCCAGTTGTTCGCGCACAGCCGCCCCGCGGGCCTTTTCGATCTGGGACAAGCGTCTGTTGCGGACGGCGGGTGTCGGCAAGGCCAATATCGCGCGCGCTTCGCATTCGTGGCGCCAGGCTTCCGAGTTCTTGTCGGGTATTGCCGTTTGCGCCGCTTCTGCCGTTGCGTCTTCCATTTTGCGTCGTCCGCCTATCAGATGAGATTCGGACGATGCTCGTTTCACGACCCGGACGTTTCAATGGAACTGGAAGCACGGAACGGCGAGTACCGGCTGACAACGGGGTCGTG